>CAKZNY010000194.1 GCA_937132145.1 uncultured Paracoccaceae bacterium
CAATTGGCAGACCCATACGTTTGGCAACATAGCCAGCAAAAATATCGCCGAAATTGCCAGTCGGAACCGTGAACGAAACCTTACGGTACGGCGCCCCTAACGACACGGCGGAAGTGAAATAGTAAACCACCTGCGCCATAACCCGCGCCCAATTGATGGAATTCACGCCAGCCAGCTTTACACCGTCGCGGAATTCGAAATCGTTGAACATGTTTTTCAACTGCGCTTGGCAATCGTCGAAATCGCCATCCACTGCCAGCGCATGAATGTTGGCGGCGGTCGGCGTGGTCATCTGGCGACGCTGCACTTCGGACACACGACCATGCGGATACATGATGAATACATCGACGGAATCCAGACCGGCGAAGGCTTCGATCGCGGCGGAACCTGTGTCACCAGAAGTGGCCCCAACAATCGTTACGCGCTCGCCGCGGCGTTTCAGCGCCACCTCGAACATCTGACCGATCAGCTGCATAGCCACGTCTTTGAAGGCCAAGGTCGGGCCGTGATGCAATTCCAGCAGGAAATCGTTCGGGCCAAGTTGTACCAACGGGCAACGCGCATCATGCTTGAAGCTGGAATACGCCTTGGACAGAATTTCACGGAACTCAACGTCGCTGAACGTGTCACCGATGAACGGCTTGATCACGCGAAAAGCGACCTCTTCATACGACAAGCCAGCCAGCGCGGCGATGTCATCGTGGCTCATCTGTGGCCAGCTTTCGGGCACATACAGGCCACCATCACGGGCTAGGCCCGTTAGCATAGCTTCTTCAAAGCTTAGCGAGGGTGCTTGGCCCCTTGTAGAAATATACTGCATTCATCCAGTCCAGTTCACGATGTTTTCCGTTTGATTCGCCGAAGGGCGTATCCTGTCATCCCGACCCATATAACGGCCAATAAAAACCATGTCATCACGTATCCCAAGTGCCGGTTCGATATATTGGCCGAAACCAGTTGCGGCGTGATTTCGTCATTGTTTGTGCTGCGCGAAATGGCGAGCATGACCTGCTCGGTTTTCAATGCTTCTGCCATCAAACTAACGTCGCGTGCGAACCAGATGTTTTTCTCGAGATTGGGGGCCGGAACAAAATTGTCGGTTTCTTGCGGCCACACCAGCGAGCCGATAGCCGTAATGGCCCCACCTGCCCGCACCACATTTTTTTCGGTTTCCGGCAAATACCCACGATCCACCAAAATTCGGCGGCCATCGTTCAGAACCATCGGCGCGATCACGCGGAACCCGGGACCGCTGTCGCCGAAGGTCAGGACGTGTAGTTCGCCCGCAAGAATCGTGCCGGTAACCTTGACCTGAAGGTATTTGTCGAGCGTCGAATCCGGCGCGACAGGTAATGAAACGGGTGGTTCTGCAAGTCGCGCGTCGATCTCGGCCAGAATGTCGGTCTTCCAATTCATGCGTTGCAATTGCCAAAAGCCCAACGATATCAGGATGGCGGTGCCAACCAGACCAAAGATCAACAGGGGTATGCGTCGGTTCATGAGGACCTCGGTTCAAACGAAAGCGCGAGCCCGGGATAGGGGGCTCGCGCGAAATTTATAGAAGGTTAAGCACTGATGGAACCCTTTCAGGCCGCCCCCTCAAGACAGGTATCAGCCGCCCCAGACGTAGATTGATGCGAACAAAAACAACCATACAACATCAACGAAGTGCCAGTACCAAGCCGCTGCCTCGAAGCCGATGTGGCTTTCCGGCGTGAAGTCGCCTTTTTGGGCGCGGATCAGACAAACGGCCAAGAAGATGGTGCCGATAATTACGTGGAAGCCGTGGAAGCCTGTCGCCATGAAGAATGTGCTGCCATAGACGTTACCGCCAAAGCTGAATGTCGCGTTCGCGTATTCGTAGCCTTGGAAGAACGTGAACAACATGCCCAGCAGGATGGACAGGATCAGACCATTTCTCAGACCTTTACGATCATTGTCATGCGCCAGTGCGTGGTGTGCCCATGTAGCGGCCGCGCCGGAACACAGCAGGATCAACGTGTTGATCAGCGGCAAGTGCCAAGCGTTTAGCGTTTCAATGCCCTCCGGGGGCCAAACGCCGCCTGCAAAATCCGCAATCGGGAAGATGGAGGCACGGAAGAACGCCCAGAACCATGCAACGAAGAACATAACCTCGGAGGTGATGAAAAGGATAACGCCGTAACGCAGGCCGATTTTAACGACCGGAGTATGATCGCCGGTATTGCCTTCGACAACAACCTCTGCCCACCATACATACATAGTGTAAAGCACGCCGGCAAAGCCGATAAGTCCCATCCACGGACCCGAGTCGTTCATCCACAAAACCGCGCCGTAGAACATAATAAACGCGCTAACCGCGCCGAGCAGTGGCCATGGGCTGGGTTTCAGAATGTGATAGTCGTGATTTTTTTCATGCGCCATATTGGGTCCCTCTTTTATTTGACGTAATCGCGGTCAGTTTACCGCAGAATTGATTGTGTCGTCTACTGTTTGATCCAGGTTTGCTAGATCTTCCGGTAGGTCGGTTTCGTAGAATGTGTAGGATAGAGTGATCGATTCAACACGTCTCCCATCGCGGTCATTCACAATTTCGGGGTCGATGTAGAACGTGACGGGCATCAGGACTGTTTCGCCGGGTTGCAAAACTTGTTGGGTAAAGCAAAAACAGTCGATCTTGGTGAAGAACCCGCCAGCCGTGAATGGGGCGACGTTATAACTGGCGGTGCCTGCAATCACGCGGTCGGTGGGGTTGTGGGCCTCGTAAAAGGCCAAACCGACTTCGCCGATGCGGATTTCCATTTGGCGTTGTACGGGCTTGAATGTCCACGGCATGCCACGCTCTTTGGAGGCGTCAAAACGAACTATCATGGTTTGCTCGAGAATCTCGCCGGATGGCCCCGAAGATGCCGAAGCGGTCGTGCCACCGTACCCCGTAACCGCACAGAACCAGTTATAGAACGGGACCGCGGCAAAACCCATCGCCCCCATGAACGCAACGATTGCGACAAGGCTTAGGACAACACGTTTGTTGGCCGATACTCTCATTCAGACACCGCATCCAGGCTGAAGTTAGGGGCTTTGATGTCCTCGCTCTGCGGCTTGCTGAGCTTCACGATGCTTACGGCGAAAATCAGGCCGACGAACAGCGCAAGCGCTATTCCAAGGGAAGCATTGCGCCCTTTGCGTCGTGTATGTAATTCGTGATCTTTGTGAAAACCGGGCATAATTTAGAACCAGACTGGCCAGTTCGCAAAGCCAAGATCGAAGGCGCGCAGGGCGGCCTCCAGCAGCAAGGCTACGAAGTGGACGAAAAGATAAAGGATGGAGAACATGAAGAAGCGTTTTTCGGCGCGGTATGTGTCAGCGTCCGCGATGTCGTCATTGCGCCTCCACAAGCGGAAAGCGCCGAACAGGAACACCGCGTTGAAGGCGACGGCAACTGCGAAATACAGCGGTCCGCCGATTTGCGTAAACGCAGGCGCGATTGCGACGGGCACTAGCAGGACCGAGTAGGCCAGAATGTGGCGGCGCGTTACCCGCGTTCCACGTGTGACTGGCAGCATAGGAATGCCTGCGGCTTTGTAATCTTCGTTACGGTAAAGGGCCAACGCCCAGAAGTGCGGCGGGGTCCAGATGAAAATCAGCGCGAACATCAGAATGCTCTCGATGCTGATCCCGCCCGTTGCAACAGCCCACCCGATCATCGGAGGGAATGCGCCAGCAGCGCCACCAATTACGATGTTATGGGGCGTGCTGCGCTTTAACCACATGGAATAAACCACGGCGTAGAAGAATATCGTGAACGCCAACAAACCCGCCGCAAACAGGTTTCCGAACAGGCCCAGCATCATCACCGCCATGAACGAAAGTGTTACGCCAATCGCCAACGCCTCGCTCCGCTTAACGCGGCCCGAGGGGATCGGGCGGTTGGCCGTGCGTTTCATCACAGCGTCGATGTCGGCATCCCACCACATGTTTAGCGCACCCGAGGCCCCTGCCCCGATAGCAATGCACAAAATGGTAGCGAACGCGATAACCGGATGCACAGCAACCGGTGCGGTGAACAAGCCAACGGCCGCTGTGAAAATCACCAAGCGCATGACGCGTGGTTTCATCAGATCGACATAGTCGCCAAACTGCGCGTCGTATTCTGGGGTATCTGCTATGTAGGTCGTGTCAGTCATATTCTCGCCCATTAAAGGATCGGGGCAGCCAGCCGCCCCGATGGAACGTATTAGTCAGCAGTTGCGACTGTAATCGAAGTCGGCAGACCGGCGAATTCGGCAATCGCGCGGTTCAGCCAAGCGTCATACACTTCTTGCGAAACCACTTTGACGGTGATTGGCATGTATGAGTGATCCTTGCCGCAAAGCTCGGAACATTGGCCGAAGTAAACGCCTTCAATCTCGGCTGCGAACCATGTCTCGTTCAGGCGTCCGGGAACGGCGTCCAGTTTTACACCGAACGCAGGGATCGCCCATGCGTGGATTACGTCGCCGCCTGTGATCTGAAGTCGAACAACCGCGTTGACCGGAACGACTACAGCGTAGTCAGTGGCCAACAGGAATTCGTCTTCGGCGTACCCGTATTCAGCCAGTTCCGCTTTGACAGATTCCGTCAGGCCTGGCTCGCCAATACCGATCATATAGGCGTCGAATTCAAACTCGCTGTCAGGATATTCATATGTCCAGTACCACTGGTTGCCGGTTATTTTGATCGTCAAGTCGGACTCGGGAATTTCAAGTTGCTTGAAAAGGATAGGCAGCGAGAAGGAACCGATGACGATCAGGATCAGGATCGGCACAACGGTCCAGACAATCTCGATTGTCGTGTGATGTGTAAAGCGCGCCGGTTCTTTGTTCCTACGGCGATTAAAGAATATGGCGACCCAAATTATCAGACCCGTCACCAGCAGGCTGACAATTCCGATGATCCAGTTGATCATTCCGTCGAGCCAAATAATGTCGCGTGCGAGCTCGGTTGCGGCTGTTTGGAAGTTTATACCACCGGGTATTGGCTTGCCAATGGACTCGAGGCCCGTAATACCGTCTTGCGCCAAAGCCGCGCTGGAAATCATTGTAGCAACAATAAATGTTGTCACTTTTGTGAACAAATCGCCAATCCGCATCGTTTATTCCTCGTAATTTGTGCTATGTTGCACTCTATAAATCCTGCCTACGATAATTTGCAGAATCCTGTTTGTTGATATGGATCAAAGATCATATTAGACGATAGATAACAAGTAAGTCGTTTGCGGCATTCGGCCGCTTCTATGCATTAAATTGCCCAAAGGACCATATGTATGTCGTCAACTACACCGCGTTTTCGCCCATTCGAGTCGAATCTTGATCTTGATCGCTCCCTCGCCACCCTTCGCGAGGCGACCTCCGGGGCTGATGATGGCGAGCTGTTTCTCGAGCGCCGCCGTTCCGAAGTATTGGTTTTGGACGACGGGCGGATCAAAACCGCCAGCTATGATGCATCCGAAGGGTTCGGCTTGCGTGCTATTCGCGGCGAGACCGCTGGCTATGCGCATTCATCCGAGATATCCGAAGCCGCCTTAAAACGCGCCGCCGAGACCGCGCGCTTGGCGGTCGGGGATGGTGGTGGCACCATGGCCCCTCCGCCTGCGGCGACGAACCAGCGCTTGTATACGGACCTTGACCCGTTCGACGATGCGTCTTTTGCCGTGAAAATCGAGACCCTGCGCGAAATTGACGCCTTTGCCCGCGATCTGGACCCGAAGGTTGTGCAAGTCTCGGCAAGTTTGACAGCCAGTATGCAGGAAATCGAAATTCTGCGCGCCGATGGCGTGCATATATCTGAATCGCGTCCGCTAACGGGGATAAGCGTCTCGGTTATTGTCGAGAAAGACGGGCGGCGCGAAAGCGGGCATTCGGCAAGCGGCGGGCGGCATGGTTTGGCGATGTTGATGACGCAAGATCACTGGAAAGCGGCCGCGAAGGAAGCCTTGCGGATCGCCTTGGTCAACCTAAACGCCGAACCGGCACCTGCGGGGGTTATGGATGTCGTTCTTGGCAACGGCTGGCCCGGAATTCTGCTGCACGAGGCAATCGGTCACGGGCTGGAGGGGGATTTTAACCGCAAGAAAACCAGCGCATTTGCCGGATTGATGGGTAAACGCATTGCCGCCAAGGGGGTGACGGTGGTGGACGACGGGACGATCCCTGACCGCCGCGGCTCGATTTCTTTTGATGACGAGGGCACACCATCCCAGCGCAATGTGCTGATCGAGGACGGCATCTTGGTGAAATTCATGCAAGACCGCCAGAACGCCCGCCTTATGGGGGTGCCCGCAACCGGTAACGGGCGGCGGCAAAGCTATGCCCATGCACCGATGCCACGGATGACCAATACGATCATGCTGGGCGGCGACGTCGAGCCGGGCGATATTATATCCGAGGTTAAGGACGGCATTTACGCGGTCGGTTTTGGCGGCGGACAGGTTGATATAACCAACGGCAAGTTCGTATTCAGCTGCACCGAGGCGTACCGAATAAAAAACGGCGTTGTCGGCAATCCGGTCAAAGGCGTGACATTGATAGGTGACGGGGCTACCGCGCTGAAGAAAATCCGCCTGATTGGCAACGATATGGCCATGGACCCCGGGATCGGCAGTTGTGGCAAGGCCGGACAAACGGTTCCGGTCGGCGTTGGACAACCCACGCTGTTAATCGGTGATCTGACTGTCGGGGGTAGTGCAACCTAGGATCAGGTTGACAGGGTCTCGCCACTTTCGGTCAGGATAAAATCCAGAAACGAGCGTGCCGCCAATGACAGCCGCTTGCCGCGCAAGTGGACCGCATACCAGCGGCGCACCAGCGGGAAGCCCTGCACGTCCAGCTCGGTTATATGGCCGCTCGCCAGCTCCAATCCGATATTGCGACGGGACAGGACGGACACACCAAGACCGGCCAGAACACCCTGTTTAATCGCCTCGGCGCTGCCAAGTTCCATGAACGGTGTGATGGCGATATCATGGCTGGCAAACAAACGGTCAACGGTCAGCCTTGTGCCAGACCCCGGTTCGCGCACCAAAAACCGTTCCTGCGCCAAGCGTTGCAGTGAAATGTTTTTGTCTGTCAACAGAGCATGTCCGGGCGGGGCCACCACTACCATTTCATTATCCATAAACGGATGCGCCTCGACGGGGATTTCCTGTGGAACCTGCCCCATAATCAACAGATCATCCTGATTGGATTTCAGCCGCTCCAGAACATTGGCACGGTTGGTGATTGTAAGTCGGGGGCGCAAATCAGGATGGCGGTTGATGAAGGCCCCCAACAAATGGGGCATGAAATACGTCGCACTGGTAATCACCGCGAGGCTTAGATCGCCGCGCACCACCCCCTTATGCTCGGACGCTAGATCATCGAGCGCCACCACGCCGGATAAAATCTCGCGCGCGGTATCATAAACATCGCGACCCGCAGCCGTGGGGCTGACCGAACGACCGACCTGTTCGAGAAGCGGCAAACCCAAGGTTTCGGATAACTTCTTTATTTGCATCGACACGGTAGGCTGGGAAAGATGCAACGCCTCGGCCGCTTTGGTATAGCCGCCATGGCGCACGACAGCCTCGAATATTTGCAACTGCCGCAAAGTCAGGCGTTGCACGATATTGCTTTTGCTTAAATTGGTCATACCCACATACTATAGATATTATCTATGCCTTCAATAGAAACAATCAATTTTACTCTATAGCGCGACTCACCTAGTGTCATATTAGAATTTACGCATCTAAGTAATGCAGCACTGTTAAGGGAGATAAACATGCTAGACCAAACCTCACGCTATAGCGATCTGACGCTCGTTGAAAAAGATTTGATGGACGCCGGCCGGCACATACTTACCGCATATAAAATGAAACCAACCCCCGGTTTCTTTGACTACATCGGCACGGCTTCGCACTTCTGCGCCGAAAGCTCGACCGGAACGAACGTTTCAACCGTCACCACCGATGATTTCGCCATGGGTCTGGATGCGATTTGCTACGAGATCGACGAAGAAAAAGAGCTGATGAAAATCGCTTATCCGATCGACCTGTTCGATCGCAACATCACAGACGGCCGCGCAATGGTTGTGTCGTTGATGACATGTATGGTCGGTAACAACCAAGCCATGGGCGACGTTGAATACGCCAAACTGCTCGACTTCTGGGTTCCGCCTAAATTCATGCGTCTGTTCGACGGCCCATCCAAAGGCATTCAGGATATGTGGCGCATTCTGGGCCGTAGTCTGGAAAACGGCGGCATGGTTGTTGGTACAATCATCAAGCCGAAACTTGGCTTGCGGCCGAAACCGTTTGCGGATGCTTGCTACCAGTTCTGGCTGGGCGGCGACTTCATCAAAAACGACGAGCCGCAGGGTAATCAGGTTTACGCCCCGATGAAGGAATCGATCCCGCTGGTCGTTGACGCGATGAAACGCGCTATGGACGAAACCGGCCAAGGCAAGATTTTCTCGGCCAATATCACCGCCGATTGCCACAGCGAAATGATCGCACGTGGCGAATATGTGCTGGAGCAGTTCGGCACTATGGCTGAGAACGTGGCTCTGCTTGTTGACGGTTTTGTTGGCGGCACAGGCATGGTCACCACAGCGCGCCGCTACTTCTCTAACCAGTTCATCCACTATCACCGTGCGGGTCACGGCATGGTAACGGGTGAAGAATCCAACCGTGGTTACACCGCACTTGTGCACATGAAGTGGGCACGTATGGCGGGTTCCTCGGGCATCCACGTCGGCACTATGGGATTCGGCAAAATGGAAGGCTACAACTCTGATACCGTGCTTTCGAAAATGTTGCAGGATGACAGCGTCATGGGCACGCATTTCCATCAGGAATGGGAACGCATGAAACCAACCGCGCCAATCATCTCGGGTGGTATGAACGCGCTGCGTCTGCCTGGTTTCTTCGAGAACCTTGGCCACTGTAACGTGATCCAGACATCCGGTGGTGGTGCTTTGGGCCATAAAGATGGTATTTCTGCTGGTGCAACATCCTTGCGTCAGGCTTACGAAGCATGGCAAGAAGGTGTTGATTTGGTTGAATATGCCAAAGAGCATAAAGAAATTCGTGGTGCTTTTGAAACATTCACAGATGATGCGGATAAGCTGTATCCGGGCTGGCGTGAAAAACTGGGCGTGCACAAGTAAGCGCGGCCTACTCCCTCTGCTCCGCCACATGGCGGGGCAGGACATTTCTTTACCAATGAGCCAATCAAGGTTGGTTTTTTCATAAAGAACTTCAGGAGCAAAAACATGGTTGATGCCCAGCAATTCCAGATCAAAACCGAACCGTATTACCACGCCACCGGCGAGGAAGTAGCGCTTTACGAGGCCGCCTATGCCTGCCGCTTGCCGATCATGGTCAAAGGCCCGACCGGTTGCGGTAAGTCGCGGTTCATCGAATACATGGCGTGGAAGCTGGGCAAGCCGCTGATCACCGTCGCCTGCAATGAAGACATGACCGCCGCCGACCTTATTGGCCGCTTTTTGCTGGACGAGAAAGGCACACATTGGCAGGATGGCCCGCTGACTGTGGCCGCCCGTATCGGTGCGATTTGTTACCTCGACGAAGTGGTTGAAGCGCGGCAAGATACCACCGTGGTTATCCACCCGTTAACCGACCACCGCCGGATTTTGCCGTTGGACAAAAAAGGCGAACTGCTGGAAGCGCACCCGGATTTCCAGTTGGTTATTTCCTATAACCCCGGCTACCAGAGCCTTATGAAAGACCTCAAACAATCCACCAAGCAGCGTTTCACCGCGCTTGATTTTGACTACCCCGAGGCCGATGTCGAGGCCGCGATTGTTGTTCGCGAAGGTGGCGTCGATACAGCAATGGCACTGAAGCTGGTCGAGATCGCGCATAAAGCGCGGAACCTAAAGGGCCATGGCATTGACGAGGGTATCTCAACCCGCTTGCTGGTTTACGGCGCGATGTTGATCGGTCAGGGCATCGACCCTGTGGAGGCTTGCAAAATGGCCATGGTGCGTCCGCTTTCCGATGATGCAGATATACGTGCAACACTGGATGCTGCGGTTGAAATGATCTTGGGGTAAGCCGATGGAACCCGAGGCTCAAATCTGGCGAGACCGTCTGAAATGCACCGTAGCAAGGCTGGACCACGTCTTTGAACCTGCGTTGGAGCGCGCAAAAGACGTGTTGGACGAGGATGGCCTGACCGCATGGCTGGCGGGGGCGGACAAGGTCTGCGCGCTTGGGCGGGGCACCGAACTGGTTCTGTTGTTCCTCGACGATATCCCTGAAGTGGTGAAACACTCCGACGTTGAAATCATACCCGAGGTGGCCGAGTTGGCCGCGCATTTGTCAGCCGAGGCCGTTCGCGGCTCCATCGCGCCGTTTCTTGGCAACTTGGCCGCCGTGGCGCGGCGGCTGGACAACGCCGACCTGCTGCGGATTTGGCTGCGAATGATCCGTCAAATGGTAGCCGAGGCCAAGGCTGGCACCACGCCACTGCTCGGGCGCGCCCCTTATCTTTTCGCGCAACTTTCCCTTCCAGGCGTGCAAAACTGGGTCGAATACGGGATGCGCGTTTATCGTGATCACGCGCACCGCTTACCGGATTATTTCAGCCTGCAAAGCGCTGATGCCAAGGCGATGCTGGTCAAGGAGCGCTCCGGCACCCTGTTTATGGACGTGGAGCGCCAGCTGCATATGTTCCAGCGTGCCTTCTGGAAATCCAACTTCGATATCCGCCCATATTCCGAAGCCGTCGATACCGTCCGAAAACCCAAGCCGCATCTGGACACACAAGGCCTGCACATCCCCGATGTTTACGAGGATAAATACGGCATGTCCGGCCTGCACCGCTATTGGGCGATCCTTGCGCATATGATGGCGCATAAAAAGTGGACCAAGCCCCTTCTGGCGGATAATTTCAGCGTGTTCCAACACATCGCCATCGAGGTGTTCGAGGATGCGCGGGTGGAACATTTGGCGATGCAAAAATACCCCGGCCTTCGGGCGCTCTGGGTCAAGATACACCCTGTCCCGACGCCGGGCGCCTGCCCCGATGGCTGGGCTTGCATCCGCCACAGGCTGGCGATGCTGTCTTACGCAATTCTTAATCCCGAGCACCGCTATACCGACCCTGCCCTGCTGGAATATGTCCAGAATTTTCGCGACCGTTTTGCGGCGGACCCGCATGACCCGAAACTGGCAATAGACCTTGGCGTTGGCTGGTTGCGCGATAACTTTGAACATAATTTCCGCCAGCCGAATGTGTGGTTCGAGGATACCGAAGTCAGCTATCGCGACGATAACCGTTACTTGTGGATGTTCCTTGAAGAGGCCGAGGAAGCGGATGATTTCCACTCGGATCACGGCGCTCAGGAACGGCTGACGGACGACGACGATGATGGCCTTCTGCCGCCGCGATTTTACCCAGAATGGGATTACCAATTGCAAAACTACCGCCCTGATTGGGTGACGGTATACGAATCTTTTCAGGAAATGGGCGACGCTGGCCAGATTGATATCCTGCTTGTTAAACACCAACGCTTGCTCAAGCAGCTAAGGGCAATCGTTGACCTGCTCAAACCCCAGCAACGCAAGCGCGTGCGCTATCAAAACGAGGGCGATGATCTGGATATCGACGTCGCCATCCGCGCCGCGATTGACTACCGGATCGGCTCTACGCCCGACACCCGTATCATGCAAAGCCACGTTAAAGACGGCCGTGACATCGCGGTGCTTTTGCTGCTTGATCTGTCGGAATCGGTGAACGAAGTGCCTGCGGGTGCGCAAAGCACCATCCTGCAACTTTCACAGGAAGCCGCGGCGTTGCTGGCCACATCGGTCGAGGCCTTGGGCGACCCCCTCGCCATCGCCGGTTTTTCCTCCAACACAAGGCACGAGGTTTCCTATTCCCACTTCAAAGCCTTTAACGAGCCATGGGGCGACGCACCCAAAGCGCGCTTGGCGGCCATGAAGGCCGGATATTCCACACGGATGGGTGCAGCCTTGCGCCATGCCGGCAGCTATCTTGAAAACCGATCCGAAGAAAAACGCCTGCTGTTGGTGCTGACGGACGGGCAACCCCATGACATCGACGTGGCCGATCCGAAATACTTACCAGACGACACCCACATGGCGGTAGGCGAGCTGTCCAGCAAAGGCATAACTACATATTGCATCAGCCTTGATCCAAACGCCGATGATTATGTTGCCGACATTTTCGGGCGCAACAATTTTACCGTGATTGATCGCATCGAAAGCCTGCCGGAAAAACTGCCAAAGCTGTTTATGTCGCTAACGCGGTAAGCTGGGTGTTTCTGGATAGTCGCGCGTGAACACCATGCGGTCCCCGTCAGACAAACCCGCCCTGAAACCGTAGCCGCCAAGGTCAAACCCCTTAAGGTCCGCCGCTTCCGTAATCCGGTTCTGCATCACAAACCGCGCCATCGCACCTCGGGCACGTTTGGCAAAGAAACTGACGATTTTGCTTTCACCGTCGCGATCTTCCATAAACACCGGCGTTATCACCCGCAGCTTCAGCGCGGTCGGGTCGACGGCCGTAAAATACTCCACCGAGGCGCAGTTTAGCAGCGTATCAGACCCCGTCGCCTCGCCCAGCTCGTTCAGCGCGATGGACAGGCGATCCCGCCAGTATTGATACAATGTCGCTCCGCGCCGCGTCGCCAGACGACTGCCCATTTCCAAACGGTAAGGCTGGATCAAATCCATAGGTCGCAGCAATCCGTAAAGTCCGGACAAAATCCGCAAATGGTCCTGCGCGTATGCCATCTCGTCAGAATCGAGCGATCCGGCTTCCAGCCCCAGATAAGTATCACCAGCAAAAGCCAACGCTGCCGACTTCGTATCCTCGGGTGCCGGATTTTCCTCAAACGCCTTAAAACGGTCTTGGTTAAGCTTCGCCAAAGGCTCGCTGATTTTCATCAACTTGCGCAAATCCGCCACACTAAGCCGCCGCGCGGTGCGGCTAAGGCTGTAAGCGTCCGCTTGAAAATCGGGAAGAGTTGTCGCAACTTTTGGCGAGCCACCCTCAAAATCCAGCTTCTTGGCCGGAGAAATAACCGTCAGCATTTAGCGCTCCGTGTGTTCAAATAATCGGTCCTGATCTACAGGTCTGATGCGAATGTAGTGCATGAACACACGGGGGTCCATCAAGATATGGGCCTTATTTCCGCTTAATCGGCTCGCACTTATAAACTTCGTTCAAGATAATTTCGACCAGTTCAAACTGTGATTCCCCGTTGACGTCCTCAAAGTAGACATGGCTCGGCCAAGGGGCCCTGACATGGTTGTCTTCGGGCAAGTCGATATTTTCGCAGACGCGCTTGATTGCATGAACAAAGGATCGCGCCTCCTTTGTAAATGCGGCCTTTGTAGCATCCAGATCCTCGATACTGTTGCGGTCAATCTGGGGGGAGCCGATGCCCGATGTCAGGGGCAGGTTTCGTTGAATCGCTTGTTCTTCATAAAACGAGATATCCACTTTGTCTGCCTCAAGTCGCATGATGAAAACCGGATTGACGCTAACCTTTGCCTTCGTCAACTCCTGCAAACCAACTTTGGCAACATCTGCCGTTTTCGCAACTTTACGCCGCGAGGCACGGACCTTCTTCTTCACCTCGGCAACAAAATCCCCGCGGTAGTTGTTGTCAAACACGCGGTCCGCATAAGGTTTATCCCTTAGCATGTGCCGGATCGAGCGGATCGACATATTGGTGCAATTTTCCGGCCCGATAAAGAATGGCGAGCCCGACGCATCCGACAATTCAACCCAGCCGTTTGGAAAGGTTTCGAAATGGTGGTCCATCCATGGGCCAAGCACCTTGTCGCCCAGATGATCCAGCAACGCATTCACGTTATCCGGATCGTTCACAACGTCCGCCAACAGCGGTTCCTGCCCGTAAATGTCAGCAGCAAGGCTGTAGGGCGCTGATATATTCAGTAGCGGCGGCATACCGGTCAGTTCTTCAACAGCACGCAAGATGTCATCAATAGCCTTGGGGACGCCCGTGGTGAAATCCGGCGTTTCCAGAAGGTGCCAGTTATCCTTGTTAATCAGTATCGCTTCTGGATCCGCCCCCGGTGGGAATTTATCCGGATACATCATTGTTTGCCCCAACGGCTCGCAGGTGAAAGCGTATAACGCCCAAGTATTGTAATACTTGTTCACCCCCAACAAGCGGCTCACGACCAGATTGGCGCGCACATAGCGATATGGGTCGGTGTTGTAGTAATCCCGCGATTCAACGCCGTAAAGATCATGCAAAACCGCCAGCGCCAGCATGTGGACCGATGCGGTTGAATGCACCCTGTCGAGCGGTGCAAGTACGGCAAAATTTTCGTCGAACTCCCCTGCGATAGCGGCATCGAAGATGTTAGCCATCTCCTGCTTTGCATCTGCCTCACCCGCTTGCCAACGTGTCAGCAGGTGAAGCCCCTCAGGAAAAGCATAGTCTTCGATTTTGATCATAGTTCCACCAATTCACCCTTTTGCGCGAAGTCACGACGCGCCGAAACATAATGTCTTCAATCAGGCTATTCACAAATGGACACATCAGATATACCCATTATCAGAATATCTATAAGCCCATTTGGAGATGGTTATGCCGAAATCACCGGGAGGAGCCCTGCTTCACGGGTTCACTATCGAGCGCGGCACCGGCGTTCCCATCTATCGCCAGCTAGACGCATCAATGCGGCGCCTTATATTGGACGGCACGTTGGCCGCAGGGCAAAAGTTGCCCTCGACCCGAGAATTGGCGCAAGAACTCGGTGTGTCCCGCATCACAGTGAAATCGGTTTACGAACAGCTTGTTGCTGAAGGTTACGCATTGGCAAGAACAGGCGCCGGAACCTTCGTTGCCGATGGTCTGGACATTGAAGCCTCCCCGAAAATCAGGCGGCCACGCCACAAACCCAAATCACCGGCCGTCAAAATTTCAGAGCGCGCGAAATTCATCATGTCATCCAAGGCCAGCATGCGCCACGGCAAGACAGAGCCGTTTCGCCCCGGCGTACCTGCGCTTGACCAGTTTCCGGTAAAGGTTTGGAACAAATATCTACTGGACGCGGCAACAAGCAAAGATCGACGCGATTTAAGCTATGGCGAGGTCAATGGCAGTGCCGCCCTGCGGGCGTCGATCGCGCGACACCTGACGGATGCACGCAGTATGCAGGTCGATCCCGATCAGATCGTCATAACTTCGGGCGCACAACAGGCCTTTGTTCTGATCGCGTTTGCGCTGCTGAACAAAGGGGATACGGTCTGGTACGAAAATCCGGGCCATATCGCGGGGCGTGATGTCATGCAGATCATGGGGGCAAATATCGCACCAGTGCCGATTGACGATGAGGGGATGGACCTGAATTTTGCCATCAATACGCATCCCAAACCCACGTTGATCTTCACAACGCCCTCGCACCAGCAGCCATTAGGAACGACCATGAGTTTGGCCCGTCGCCTTACGCTGCTTAATTATGCACATGAAAATAATGCGTGGATTATCGAAGACGATTACGACAGTGAATTCCGTTACAGGGGGCGGCCCTTGCCTGCGCTCAGCGCGCTGGACAGCGAACGACGAGTTTTCTATGTCGGCACGTTTTCGAAATCCATGTTCGCCGCCATGCGAATTGGCTACATCGTTGCACCGCCCGGACTGGTCGAAACCTTTGCACAGGCCCGCAACCTGCTCGGTCAAAGTTCTTCCGCAGTGGTAGAGCAGGCCCTATCCCGCTTCATGGACGATGGCCGGTTCGTCGAACACATCCGGAAAATGCGCCGCATATATCGGGAACGGCGAGACATCCTGTTCGATTGCCTAACAAAGGATTGCGCCGATAGCCTTGAACCACAGCCGACAGATGCGGGAATGCACATGCTGGCTTGGCTGAAAAATGGCGTGAACGACCAAGCAGCACATCTCGCGTTGCTGGAAGCGGGCATCGAGTCCCTACCCCTATCGGCCTATAGCGCGGAGCCTTTGCCCCGCTCAGCCATCGTTTTAGGGTTTTCTAGCGTCCCCGAAAAACGCATCCCGAAACTGGTCAAACGCATGTCTGAAACCTTGAGTCGCATTGCGTAGGCTGAAGTCAAGACCAACCTAAATTCGGACAGGTTCATGGGAAACGTTGATCACCAAATTGCCGCGCTTATGTCCTTTTTCAACGTACTCATGTGCCATAGCGATTTCCTCCAATGGGTAGGATCGGTCGATAACGGTCGTTAACTTGCCCGCTGTGATCATCGCTTTCAGAATATCCATGTCCTTGATTTTGACGGCATCTTTACGCAGGCCAGTGGCCGACATTTTTGCACGCTTACCGCCGGTGAATACTCGAAACAGTGGTGAAAATATCGTTGCCGGGTCAGGCACCGTCGTG
>CAKZNY010000195.1 GCA_937132145.1 uncultured Paracoccaceae bacterium
CCGATATTGACCGCACGCGGATTTATATGCCCTTCGAGGAGGCGCAAAGTTTCTTTAACCGCGAGGGTACGGCCGACGAGCTGGAGATCGCTGTTGCCAACCCCGAGACCGTTGATGACATGCGCTTGGCTTTGATCGAGGCGGCGGGGCAACGTGTGGTGATCTGGACATGGCGCGATGCATCTGGCGCATTTTTACGGGCGCTGGAGGTGGAGGACAACGTGATGTTTATCCTGATGTCGATCCTTGTACTGATCGCGGCGATGAACATTATTTCCGGCCTGATAATGCTGGTGAAAAACAAAACCCGGGACATCGGCATCCTGCGCACCATGGGCCTGACGCAAGGGTCGATCATGCGGATATTCTTTATCAGCGGGGCAAGCATTGGCTTGGTTGGCACCGCGCTGGGCGTCATTCTGGGGAGCCTGTTCGCGATCTATATCGATCCGGTTTTCGCCTTTGTTGACGGCATTATGGGCGGCGGCGTCTGGGACCCGAATGTGCGGTATCTCTCGAAGCTTCCTGCAAAGCTGGAACTGCGCGATGTGCTAAGCGCCGTTACCCTTTCGTTAACCCTTTCGTTCGTTATTACCATCTTCCCAGCACGTCGCGCGGCCAAGATGGATCCGGTGGAGGCGTTAAGGAATGAGTAATACATCCCTGAAACTCACCGATATTCACCGAACCTTTAACAAAGGTAAACCGAACGAAGTTTTGGTGCTGGACGGTGTTTCCATGTCGTTGAATGCGGGCGAGGTGGTGGCACTGGTGGCCCCCTCGGGTGCGGGAAAATCGACGTTGCTGCATATCGCAGGACTGCTGGATAAGGTGGACAGCGGGACAGTCGAGGTCGGGGGGGAACTCGCCTCGGGTCAGTCGGACCGGATGCGGACACGAATGCGGCGCAATAGCATCGGGTTTGTGTATCAGTTCCATTACCTGTTGCCGGAATTTTCAGCGCTAGAGAATATCGTCTTGCCGCAGCGCGCGGCGGGTGTACCCAAAGGCGAAGCGCAAGCGCGGGCCGAGGATTTGCTATGCAAGGTTGGGCTGTCGCACCGCTTAACGCACCGTCCCGGGGAATTGTCGGGTGGCGAGCAGCAGCGGGTAGCGTTCTGTCGTGCCTTAGCGAATGGCCCTCGCGTTTTGTTGGCGGATGAACCGACGGGAAACCTCGACCCCGACACATCGGACCGTGTTTTTGAAACATTGTTGGAGCTGGTGCGCGAGACCGGCCTGTCGGCATTAATCGCTACACATAATCTTGATTTGGCATCCCGCATGGATCGGGTGTTAACTTTATCACAAGGACGCTTAGAGTAAGCCTAATAGAATCACTTATTATCTATCAAAATTACAAAACCTCTCGGAGGCTCCGAGATCACCAAGCTGCGTTAAAGATGGTTAACAAAACCACAATATAACCTGAGGGAATACACACATGACGACCGAACCAAGTTTTCGTGAATCCGTAGATATTATGTTCAACCGTGCTGTGAAGCTGATGGATCTGTCGCCGGGGTTGGAGCAGAAAATCAGGGTTTGCAACTCGACCTACACTGTACGCTTCGGGGTGCGATTGCGCGGGGAAATCCATACGTTTACGGGGTACCGTTCGGTGCATTCGGAACATATGGAACCCGTGAAAGGCGGCATCCGTTTTTCCATGAGCGTGGAGCAGGACGAGGTGGAAGCGCTGGCCGCCCTGATGACCTATAAATGCGCGCTGGTGCAGGCACCGTTTGGCGGCTCCAAGGGCGGTTTGCGGATCGACCCGCGCGAGTGGGATGAACACGAGATGGAACAGATCACACGGCGCTTTGCCTACGAGCTGATCAAGCGTGATCTGATTAACCCTTCGCAAAACGTACCGGCACCGGACATGGGCACCGGCGAGCGCGAGATGGCATGGATCGTGGATCAGTACCGCCGGATGAACACCACGGACATCAACGCGGCAGCCTGTGTGACGGGCAAGCCGATCAACGCTGGTGGCATTCAAGGCCGTGTGGAAGCGACGGGGCGCGGCGTGCAATACGCCCTTCGGGAGTTCTTCCGTTACGACGAAGACAAGGCCAAGGCGAATCTGACCGGCACGCTTAAGGACAAGCTGGTAATCGTTCAGGGCCTTGGCAACGTGGGCTATCACGCGGCGAAGTTTGTATCAGAAGAGGACGGCTCGAAGGTCATCGCGGTGATTGAGCGCGACGGGGCGGTTGTGAACCCTGACGGGCTGAACATCGAGCTGCTTAAAGAGCACGTTACAATGACGGGCGGGGTGAAGGATTTTCTGGCCGGTGAGTTTATCGAGGATGGCGCCTCGGTTCTGGAAATGGATTGCGATATTCTTATTCCTGCGGCTTTGGAGGGGGTTATCAACCTGACCAACGCGGACAGAATCAAGGCGAACTTGATTATCGAGGCGGCGAACGGGCCGATCACGTCCGGCGCGGATGAAATTTTGGTTAA
This sequence comes from uncultured Paracoccaceae bacterium, assembly GCA_937132145.1. GTDB lineage: Bacteria > Pseudomonadota > Alphaproteobacteria > Rhodobacterales > Rhodobacteraceae > NORP23. The sequence goes on from CAKZNY010000195.1 coordinate 2,473, forward strand.
CAAGGGCGTGGTTATTATTCCCGACCTGTATGCCAATGCGGGCGGTGTGACGGTTTCTTATTTTGAATGGGTCAAAAACCTTAGCCACATCCGGTTTGGTCGTATGCAGCGCCGCCAAGAGGAAACGCGCCACCAGTTATTGCTGAACGAATTGCAGCGTCTTGGTGACGATCCCTCGATCAACTGGGAACTGTCGGATTCCTTCAAGTCGAAGTATCTGAAGGGCGCGGACGAGCTGGAACTTGTGCGCTCGGGGCTAGACGATTCCATGCGGGCGGCCTACCAGTCGATGCGGGCGGTTTGGCATAATCGCGATGATGTGCCAGACTTGCGCACAGCCGCGTTCATTGTTTCGATTGAACGGGTTGCAGCGAGTTATCGCTCCAAAGGGCTATAAGGTAAACAATCTGTCCTGAAAACTGGGCATAATAATCAGGTGAACCGGCATTACCTTTTGGTGAACTTGTTTTGAAAGGTATAAAAAAATGTCGTTCCGTCCTGTTAAATCCGAAACCCTTGCGCAACCAACAATTGAGGGCGCGGGGGTTCATCTGCACCGTGCTTTCGGGTTTCACGACCCGAGCATGCTGGACCCGTTCCTGCTGTTCGACGATTTTCGTAACGATGATCCGGCGAAATCCGTGAAGGGTTTTCCGTGGCATCCCCATCGCGGGATCGAGACGATCACCTATGTGTTGGCGGGCAATATCACGCATGAGGACAGCCTCGGAAACTCCGGTAATCTGGGCGCGGGGGATGTGCAATGGATGACGGCTGGTTCCGGCATTATGCATCAGGAAATGCCCAAGCCGAATGTGGCGGGGCAGATGCACGGGTTCCAGTTGTGGGCGAATTTGCCAGCGGACCAGAAGATGACGACACCGCGGTATCAGGATGTGACAGCCTCGGATATTCCCGAGATTATTGACGATGACGGCACACGGGTGAAGGTGATTATCGGTGAATTCTGGGGCAAATCAGGACCGGTTGACGGTATCGCGGCTGACCCGCAATACCTCGATGTCTGGATCCCGCCGAATGTTCGAAAAACATTGCCGGTGGATGCTTACCGGCATGTGTTTGCGTATATATTTGACGGGTCGGGGACATTCCGCGATGCCTCCAAACCTTACGGTGTTCGGATCGAAAAAGAAGTGGCCGGCGAGGAGGTGAACATCCGCGATATGTCCGGCAACCGCACCTTGGTGCAATTCGATACGGGCGACGAGATCACTGTTCAGGCAGGCGAACACGGCATGCGGTTTTTGCTGGTTTCGGGTCGGCCTATTCAGGAACCCGTAGCGTGGCATGGGCCGATTGTAATGAACACACAGGAAGAATTACGCCAAGCGATGCAGGATTTGAACAACGGGACGTTTATCAAACCTTAGGCAAGTTCCTTGGGTGTCACGTAATCCACAAGATGTGCCGTGCCAAAATCGAGCGCCGACCAGTCGTCAATCGGCAGCTCTAGCACGGTGGTAGCGCCTGACGGATATTTGTCAAACGTCGCATGGTGCGGGGCGGGATCTACGCGCATGTCGCGGGCCATCGTGCCGATGCCGGGGTTGTGGGCGACGACCAAAACGGTTTCGCCCTTGCCGCTTGCACGAATTATGTCGCGAATTTCACCGGATGGGGCATTGTAAAGTTCCCGCTCGGTGGTCACCTCGGGATTGCCCGTTAAGCCTGCGGCCACGCGCTCCCATGTCTCAACGCAGCGGCTTGCGGATGAAACGATCACGAGGTCGGGTGCATAACCTTGCGCCGCTAGCCACACACCCAAACCGTCTGCGCCATTTCGGCCGCGCACATCCAAGGGGCGGTCGATGTCGGGAAGGTCGCTTTGGGACCATGAGGATTTTGCGTGGCGCATAAGGATCAGTCTTTTCATTGCTATTACTCCTTGTGAAACGCCCGCATGTGAAAGGCGGATTGCGAAGGCAATCGTTTATTCTGCCCGATTGGGCATGCGCGGCGCACAATGCAGCCGCTGGAAAGGCACTCGTTTCCGGCTGTATCCAGGTGCGCGTGGCACTTGGGAACGTCATATCCATCCTTACCCAAGGCTGCGGCAGGACATGCGGAAAGACAAGGCTTTTCTGAACAATTTTCGCAAGGGGATGAACCGGTTGGCGGTAAATCAAGGCGCTCTGGAACCAGTAGCGCGCCGCGATAGGAAACAAACAACCCCGAAGCGTCGTGCACCAATAATCCAACGGGGGATTGCCACGCGCGCCCGCTTTGCAAAGCCCATTCAATGAACGGGTGATACGGTGGGCCGCCGAAGGGGAATAATGCCGTGGCATCGAACCTGTCGGCCAATGCGCCGATTACGCGTTGAGACCAACGATCCATAGCGTCTTCTTCTTTGTCTAAATACTCAATACTTTGGGTAAACAAAGGCCAGAACGTCGGCTCATTTGGCCCCAGCAACACAAGTGTTTGCGCGCTATCGTAGTGAAAGGCGCCGAGGGCAGCCAGCCCTGACGGGCTGGCTGCGTCCGCGATTTCGGTAAGCGTCATTTATTGGTGAAAGGTAGTTTCAGAACCCAGAGCAGCTTGCTGGGGCGCTCGTCTTGCCAGCGCAGGCCGATCTCCATGTCGTCATGGCCGAGCGATGGTTGGGCAACGTAGGTGCGGAATATGTGATCCCAGATGGATAGGGAAAAACCGTAGTTGCTGTCATGCTCTTCGCGGATCACCGAGTGGTGGACGCGGTGCATGTCAGGGGTGACAAAAACGGTGCGCACAATCGCATCGACGCGGGGCGAGAGGCGGATGTTGGCGTGGTTGAACAGGGCAGAGCCGTTCAGGATAATCTCGAACAGGATCACGGCGAAGGCGGATGGACCGAGTATGTAGATCAGGCCGATTTTCAGCAGCATCGACAGCGCGATTTCCAGCGGGTGGAAGCGGATGGCGGTGGTTACGTCCATGTCGCGGTCGGCGTGATGGACTTGATGCAAGCGCCATAGAAGCGGGATTTTGTGGGTGATCAGATGTTGCCCCCAGATTACGAAATCGAGGATCAGGATTGCGGCTAAAACTTCGACCCAAGCGGGCCAGCCGACGTTGTTGAACAGGCCCAGACCGTTTGCGCTCGCATCAATTGCGGCACCCACAGACATAACCGGAATAACCAGGGCCATCAGGTTCAAGGTGGCGCTATCAATAAATGTTAACCCCCAATTGGTAAACCAGCGGCGGTTTCGGGGGACAGGGCGCGCGCGGCGCGGGATGATAGTCTCGATGATCGCGAAAAGCGCGAACAGGCCGAGAAAGACCGACAGGCGGATGAGTGTTTCGTTTTCCATTTGCTGAAGGTGGGCTTGATCTATGTGAAGATCAAGAGAGTTGTGAAAATATTACATATTATAAATTGAATGTGTTTGCCGCGTTACTCGCGGATCAGGCTGCCCGCGCCGTGTTCGGTGAACAGTTCCAGCAGGCAGGCGTGGGGGGCGCGACCGTCCAGGATGACGACTGCGCGCACGCCGCCCTCGATTGCAGATAGGGCCGTCTGGGTTTTTGGGATCATTCCGCCAGCGATTACGCCGCTGGCGGTTAACTCGGCTACATGCTCGGGCGTAAGTTGCGTGATGACGTTGCCGTCGGCGTCTTTTACGCCGGATACGTCGGTTAACAGCAGCAAGCGATCTGCGTTCAGGCCGGCCGCGATGGCCCCTGCTGCGGTGTCGCCGTTTACGTTATAGGTCTGGCCGTCGGTCCCCACACCGATGGGGGCGATAACCGGGATCAGGTCGCTGTCGAGGAATGTGTGCAGGACTTCGGGGTTGATTTTGGTCGGGTTACCGACAAATCCGAGGTCAGGCGTGGCTTTCTCGCATATCATCAGGTTCGCGTCTTTACCCGAAAGCCCGACAGCTTTGCCGCCCTGCTTGTTGATGGCCCCGACGATGCGCTTGTTGACAGAGCCGGACAGGACCATCTCGACGATCTTCATGGTTTCCGCATCGGTCACCCGTTTGCCGTTCACGAATTTCGATTTCACGCCCTGCTTTTCCAGCATTTCGTTAATCATCGGGCCGCCGCCGTGGACGATGATCGGCTGCACGTTGACCTGCTTCATCAGCACGATATCGCGCGCGAATTGATCCATCGCGTCGTCGTCACCCATCGCGTGGCCACCGAATTTGATGACAACAATAGCCCCGTCATAGCGCTGCAAGAAGGGCAGGGCTTCGCTTAGGGTTCTGGCTGTGGCAATCGAGTCGCGTTGCATCGCTTGTTGTAACTCCATCGGGTGGCTCCTCGCGGTTTTGACTTGTTTAGCCGCTTGGATCGCGAAACCCAAGACCGGAGTTTATTCCATCGTGGCGATGATGGTTCGCAGCACGTCCAGCCCCTCGCCTTTGGCCGAGGAGGTCAGGACGATCTCGGGGTAGGCGGCGGGATATTTGGTTAGCGTTGCGCGGGTTTTGTCGATGATTTTATCAAGGTCCGGCTTTTTGAGCTTGTCGCATTTGGTCAGCACGACCTGAAATGTTACGGCAGACGATCCCAGCAAGGTCATGATTTCCTCATCAACGTCTTTAGGCCCGTGGCGCGCATCAATCAGCAAGAAAACGCGGCGCAGGGTGGCGCGGCCAGATAGGTAGGCTTTCAGCAGGCGCTGCCATTTTGCGACAATGGCGATGGGTGCATTGGCGTAGCCATAACCCGGCAAATCGACCAGATAGTGTTTGTCGAGCAGGGTGAAATAGTTGATTTCCTGCGTGCGGCCCGGTGTATTGGAGGCGCGCGCCAAGGCTTTGCGACCGGTTAACGCGTTGATCAGCGTTGATTTTCCGACGTTTGAGCGACCCGCAAAGCAGACCTCCATCCGGTCGGCGGGCGGCAGGCCGTCCATTGCCACGACGCCCTTCAGGAAGTCGGAGTTGCCTGCGAACAGTTTCCGCCCGATCTCGGCTGTTGCGTGATCGGGAAGTTCTGCGATGGGGAATTGGACGCTCATGATAGCTCCTCGACTGTGTCTTCTTGGCGGATTCTGCCAGATTTGGTTACAACGGCGTACACGCCCATTTCCTGATGACCGAAATCTTTGTTTAACGTACCTAGCATATCTACGTCTTTAACGCCGGTTTCGGTGTTTACGGTCGTGGCCATGCAGCGTGTGATTTCTTCACGGATTTCAAATTCGGCGGCACCGATGCGGATACGCTTGCCGATCATTTTCTTTTCGGCCCATGGCGCCCATCCGTCAATATGGATGTTCGCACGCCAGCGGTTTGGCGAAAGGCTGGTCCCAAGTTTCTTCTCGATCTCGGCATGGGAGGCGAGATTGATAATCGAGATCGACTGGAACGCCGTGTCGGTCATCGGCTGCGAGGCGCTAACCAGTCGGGATGGCAACATGCGCGAGCCGTTTGAGATGGGCATAACCCATTGCACAAAATGATTGGCATCGCCCGCATCGTCAGGGTTGATCGTAATATCTTCGCGATCAGGATGGCTGAGGGTGATCTTGTTCAACCGTTCATCAACATATGCGGTGATCGCCTGCAAACGGTGCGATTTGGCCCCGCGCGAGAACTCGGTACAGGGTTGCCAGCTCGGGCGCTCCACATCAAAGCACGAGCGTTCGTGCGCGACGGCCCAGCGACGGTCCCACGGCAGGCATTTGCCCGCCGTCAGGTATGTCTCTGAAATTTCCTCGCGTCCGTGGCTTTTGATCGGGTGACGCCAGATATGTGCAACGGTTGCGCTCATTCTTTGGTGTCTTTTTCCTTGAACTTGCGGAAGCTGGACATGATATTGCCGAACACGTCAGGTTTAACACCTTGCGAGCGCATGATCAGGTATTGCTGTGTGAACGTGATGGTGTTGTTGGCCACCCAGTAGATCACCAGACCCGATGCGAAACGGCCCAGCATGAACATGAACACCCACGGCATCCACGCGAAAATCATCGCTTGGGTTTTGTCGGTGGGGGCCGGATTCAGTTTTTGCTGCATCCACATTGTGATACCCATCAGGATCGGGAATACGCCGATGGAAAGGATCGCGAGGAAGCTTTCAGGGCCCGGAGGCGAGAACGGCAGTAGGCCGAACAGGTTTAGAATGGAGCTTGGGTCCGGCGCCGAGAGATCCTGAATCCAGCCAAAGAACGGCGCGTGGCGCATTTCGATGGTTACGAACAGCACCTTATAGAGCGAGAAGAAGATCGGGATTTGCAGGATGATTGGCAGACAACCCGAGGCAGGATTCACCTTGTTCTTTTTGTAAAGTATCATCATCTCTTTTTGCATGGCTTGCTTGTCGTCGCCCGTGCGTTTCTTCAGTTCTTCCATCTCTGGCTGAAGCTTTTTCATCTTCGCCATGGAGACGTAGGATTTATACGCAAGTGGTGCAAGCATGGTTTTGATCACAAGCGTCAGGCCGATGATCGACAGACCCATGTTGCCAATCCAGCCGTGGATCAGGGACAGAAGTGCAAAGATCGGCTTGGTGATGAAGAAGAATATGCCCCAGTCAACCGAGTCGACAAACTTGTCGATACCAAGGTCGTCTTGGTAGGCGCGAATGGTGGATACTTCTTTGGCACCGGCGAACAGCAATGTGGTGATCTCGGCATCTTGGCCGCCCGAGATTTCCATGACCGGCAAGCGCATGTCAGCCTGATAGGTGTCGTTGGCCGGAGTGTATTTTGATACGGATGTGAAGCGCTGCCCCGGAAGCGGGATCAACGTTGTCATCCAGTACTTGTCGGTCATGCCGATCCAACCACTTTCAAGAACGTCGATACGGTCGATGTTGCCGCCTTCGGCTGCATCAAAATTTTCGTCCGGCATGTCGTCATAGTCGATTTCCTGAATTTCCCCGTCGCTGGCGCGGACAATGCCTTCGTGCAGCAGATAAAAGCCCAATATGTCTGGCTCGCCTTTGCGCGCGATAATGCCGTAGGGCTGCATACGCACGGCGGCGTTGGTGTTGTTTTCAACGCGCTGGGTGATCGTGAACATATAGTTCTCGTCAATGGCGATTGTACGGTAGAAAACGAGGCCGGCACCATTGTCCCACATAATGGTCAGGGGGGACGTCTCGGTCAGGACTCTGCCGCGTTTGACGGTCCAGACGGTTGTTGCACCCGGAACAGCCGAGGCATCAAGGCCACCCGCAGGGGCCCAACCGTGGACGGTGTAATAAGGATCAGCGGAATTCGCAGGCGACAGAAGCGTTACCGTATCGGAGTCGTCATTCTGGATGACATTGTAATCCGTCAGGTGGAGATCGTCGATACGCCCCCCTAGCAGCGAGATCGAACCAGAAACGCGGTCAGTTCTGATTTCAATACGGTCGGTCTGGGACAGCGCGGTTGCGCGGGTCTCTTGGGGGGTCGTAATTTGCACAGGGACGGCCGCGATGAATGTGCCGTCAGCTTGTGGAACACTGGCCACTCCGTCAACTTGTATGATAGTAGTTTCAGTGGCTTCCGGCTGCACTACGGGGTCTGCGGGCGGGAACAGGATGAACCATGCAAAGATCACCAAAAAGCTAAGGCCAGTGGCCATAAGCAGGTTTTTATTATTGTCGTCCATCGTTCACTCCGGGTAGCGGGAATTCGTCACTGTGCCTTCAACAGGGATAGGGCCGAAAGGTCAAGGTTTAATGGTGCGTCTTTGCAGCCCAGCGAAGTCGAATAAGCTGGAATCCAGCAGATGCGAGGGGTTTGCGTTGGTAAGCGCCTTAAACATGACCTGACGACGCCCTGGCGAGTTCTTTTCCCACTCGTTCAACATCTGTTTGACTTGCTGCCGTTGCAGGCCATCCTGAGATCCGCACAGATCACACGGGATGACGGGGTAGTTCATGGCGGCGGTGAATTTCGCGCAATCTTCCTCGGCCACATGGGCGAGGGGGCGGTAGACAAACAGGTCTCCCTCGTCGTTAACCAGTTTCGGGGGCATGGTTGCCAGTTTGCCGCCGTGAAAGAGGCTCATCATGAAGGTTTCAAGAATGTCGTCGCGGTGGTGGCCAAGCACGATGGCGGAACAGCCTTCCTCGCGGGCGATGCGGTAAAGATTGCCGCGGCGCAGGCGGGAACACAGGCTGCAATAGGTTTTTGTCTCGGGGATTTTATCGATAACGATGGAATAGGTGTCTTTATACTCGATCCGGTGGGGGACTTTCATGCGCTCCAGGAATTCGGGCAAAACGGTTGACGGAAATCCGGGTTGGCCCTGATCCAGATTGCAGGCCAGAATTTCAACGGGCAGCAAGCCACGCCATTGCAGCTCGACAAGGGCGGCGAGCAAGGTGTAGCTGTCTTTGCCGCCTGAAAGACAGACGAGCCACTTGGCGCCACGCTCGATCATGCCGTACTGCTCGATCGCTTCGCGGGTTTGGCGGATGATGCGTTTGCGGAGTTTTTTGAAGGAGACGCTGGTGGGCGCGCCCTCGAACAGCGGATGGATTTCTGTAACTGGCATCGGCGGCTTTCTTGGCTGAAGGGCAATGTAGGGCCTATATAATAAGCCTTCCGAATAATTCCAACCGCCGAGCGAAGCGAGGCTTGGCCCAACTGTTGCGGGATAACCCGAAGGGTTGTTTGGCCAACAGGCGGGAGCACTCCCGTCTGTCGGTGGATTGATCAAAGATCAAACCCCTCCCGTTGGGCCAAGCCTCGCTTCGCTCGGCGGTTGTGTTCAGGGGTGATCGTGGTCGCGCTTTTCGGGGACAGGGTCATAGCCGTCGCGGCCAAAGGGGTGGCAGCGGCCTATGCGTTTTATGGCCAGCCACGTGCCTTTGATCGCACCGTGTTTTTCGAGGGCCTCAATGGCATAGGCCGAGCATGTCGGTTGATAGCGGCAATTCCGGCCAACCCATGGGCTGGCGATCAGGCGGTACAGTTTAACCGGCAGGGCGATGATAAAGGCGAGTGGTGTCATTTTCGGGGCTTTCGCGGCGCGTGTATTTTGGACAGCGCAGTTTCCATGTCTTGCATTAACAAATGGAACGGGCGGTCGCTGGTTTCAAGGTGGCGGCCTATGAGGACGTAATCCCAACCGGCGCGGCCTTGTGTGGGTAGAACCGCGCGGGCGACTTCGCGCAGGCGGCGTTTGGCGCGGTTGCGGGCTACGGCGTTGCCGACTTTCTTGGAGCAGGTATAGCCGATGCGGATCAGCTGTTCGTCGTCCCGGCGGCGCGCTTGCAACAGCAGACCTTTGACGGATTGGCGACGGGCGCGGGCCGCCAGCAGGAAATCGCTGCGTTTACGCAAGGTTTCCATCGGGCAGACGGGAACCGCCGGAGGCTTTTCACCGGCGTTCCCTAAATTGGGTTCGCGGTCTGCCTCCGGCGGTTTCATAAATTGTAACCTTAGATGGTTTTACGCAGTTAGGCTTTTGCGGCCCTGAGCACGACGCCGGTTAACAATCCTGCGACCGTTTTTAGTTGCCATGCGCGAACGGAAACCGTGGCGGCGTTTGCGAACAAGGTTGCTCGGCTGGAATGTGCGTTTCATTTTCTTACTCCTGCTCGGATAAGCGAAGGGATTCGCCTGCCGGAAATTCTGAAATGGCTTTTTAGGCCCAGTTATATCGGAAGTCAATTCGGATTCAGTGGAAAAATGCCCTGTTTTTAGAAACATTTGCCGCACCGGAGGCGTAGTTGTTTACATAATACTGAAACATTAGATGAATTTCAATCAACGAAGCGTGAGGCCTCTTTCGAAAGCGGTCGCAAGGCTGCAAATAGGTTGAACGGAATAACGCCATTAAGGAGATTTTCATGGCTACAGTTAAAACAGACAGATTTTCGGTACAAAAGATGTTGCCGCTAATCGCGATCGCCATCGTGGCGGTAATCGGATTCTTTACACTTAAAGACTACCTTAGTTTTGAAGCCCTTCGGGATAACCGCGAGGCGCTGCTGGCGTGGCGCGATGCGAATTTCGTGATTGCGTCAGTCGGGTTCATTGCGATTTACATTGCGATCGTGGCATTTTCGCTGCCCGGTGCGGCGATAATTTCGCTGACCGGCGGGTTCCTGTTCGGGCTGTTTCCGGGGGCTGTATATAATATTGGCTCTGCGACGGCCGGGGCAGTGCTGATTTTTATGGCCGCGCGTTACGGGCTGGGCAACCATCTTGCGCGCAAAATGGACAGTGCAGGAGGCGTGGTCGGCAAAATCAAGGCGGGGCTGGATGAAAACGAGGTCAGTTTTCTGTTGCTGATGCGACTGGTTCCGGCGTTTCCGTTTTTTGTGGCGAATCTTGTGCCCGCACTGGTGGGAACGCGGCTGCGGACATTTGCGTGGACGACGGCGATTGGAATCATTCCGGGCGGGGTCGTTTATACTTGGGTTGGCTCTGGTCTCGGCGAAGTGTTCGCGCGTGGTGATACGCCTGATCTGGGAATTATTTTTGACCCCAAGATACTCGGCCCGATACTGGCGCTTTGTGCGCTATCGCTGACGCCAATCATTATTAAGAAATTCAAGAAGTAGGGACCGTATAATGGAACGCATTAAAACCGACATTTGTGTGATCGGCGGCGGCTCTGGCGGGCTGTCTGTTGCGGCGGGGGCTGTGCAGATGGGCGCGCGCGTTGTGCTGCTGGAGGGCCACAAGATGGGTGGCGATTGTCTGAACTATGGTTGTGTGCCCTCAAAAGCGCTGATCGCGGCGGGGAAACATGCACATGCATTGACCACTGGCGCGCCTTACGGGGTGACTCCGGTGGAGCCGGTGGTGGATTACGCCGCCGCGATGGAGCATGTGGCCGACGTTATAAAGGGCATCGAGCCGCTCGATTCTGTCGAGAGGTTCGAGGGGCTGGGCGTCAAGGTTATCTCCGAATTCGGGCGGTTTATCTCGCCCACGGAAGTGCAGGCGGGGGATACGATTATTACGGCGCGCCGGTTTGTGATTTCCACGGGTTCTTCCCCCCTCGTGCCGCCGATTCCGGGGCTGGATACGGTGGATTACCTGACCAACGAGAACCTGTTCGAGCTGCGCGAGCGCCCCGAACATCTGCTGATCATCGGCGGCGGGCCTATCGGAATGGAAATGGCGCAAGCGCATGTGCGGCTTGGCTCCAAGGTGACGGTGCTGGAGGGCATGACCGCGCTGGGGCGTGATGACCCTGATATGGCGGCGATTGCGCTTGAGAATATCCGTGCCGAGGGGGTGGAGATTGTCGAGGGGGCGATGGTTTCCGAGATTATCGGTGGTGACGGGGTGACGGTTAAAACGAAGGACGGGGCCTCGTATCACGGCAGCCATATTCTGATGGCGGTCGGGCGTAAACCAAACATCGACAAGCTGGATCTGGACAAGGCGGGGATCAAAACACATCGGGCGGGGATCGTTGTGAATGCAGGACTGAAGACCTCAAACAAACGGGTTTACGCGATTGGCGATGTGGCTGGCGGCCTGCAATTTACGCATGTGGCGAACTATCATGCTGGCGTGATTATCCGTTCTGCGTTGTTCGGATTGCCGGCCAAGGCCACCGAGAAACACATCCCGTGGGCGACATATACCGACCCCGAAATAGCGCAAGTTGGCCTAACAGAGGCGCAGGCGATTGAGGCGCACGGCGATAAGGTCGAGGTGCTGCGGTTCGAGTATGCCGAGAATGACCGTGCCCGTACCGAGCGTAATACCAAAGGGTTAATCAAGGTGATGGTGCTGAAGGGCAAGCCGATTGGCGCATCGATTGTGGGCGCCCAAGCCGGAGAGCTGATCCAGACGTGGGCGCTGGTCCTTGCGAACGGTTTGAAAATCGGGGCGGTGGCGGCAATGGTCGCACCTTATCCGACGCTCGGCGAAATTAACAAACGGGTGGCGGGGCAGTATTATACGCCGCGACTGTTCAAAAACGCGCGGGTGAAGCGGATTGTCCGGTTCGTGCAACGGTTTCTTTAAGGTGCGGTGTCACCTGCTAACTTGTGAGTGCGCGAACTTATGCATAGAGTTCGCCGTACCTAATCAATAATCGGGATGTAGATGTTTTTCAAAACCTTATCAGGTCGGTTCCTACTGCTCAGCTTCCTGTTCGTGATGATCGCAGAAGTATTGCTGTTTATACCCTCGGTTTCCAACTTTCGGTTGGGATATTTGCAGGATCGCCTAGAGCTGGCGCAACTCGCCACGCTGGCGTTGCTGGCGACGCCGGACGATATGGTGGCCCCTGAACTGGCCGACGAGCTGTTGAAAAACGCCGAGGTTCTGAATATCGTTCTGCGTCGAGATGCCGTTCGCGAACTGGTTCTGGCTATGCCGTTATCCAAACCGATCAGCAATACGTTTGATCTGCGCAATCCGGGCTTTTTTGGACCGATCAAAGATGCCTTGGTTTGTGCATTCGGGAAGCCCGGAAATGTGATCCGGGTCATTGGGCAGCCAGTGAAAGATGCCGGTATCCAGATCGAGATCGTGATGAACGAGGCCCCCGTCAAAGCGGCGATGCTTGCGTACAGTCGCAACGTGTTTTTCTTGTCGCTGGTGATATCACTGGTGACGGGGTTCTTGCTGTTCTTGTCGCTTCAGGTGCTATTACGCGGCCGATCCTCAAAGTGATTTCCTCGATGACGCGGTTTCGGAATAATCCCGAGGACGCGAACAATGTTATCAAACCGACCGCCACGATTACCGAATTGCGCGAGGCCGAGACGGCGCTGCACGACATGCAGTTGCAACTGATCGCATCGCTGCGTCAGAAAGAGCGATTAGCAGCCCTTGGTGGCGCGGTGTCCAGAGTCAGCCATGATTTACGCAATATCCTGACGACGACGCAGATTCTGGCAGACAGGTTGGAGATGAGCGATGATCCCAAGGTGCAGAAGATGGCACCAAAACTGCTGAACTCGCTTTCACGGGGCATTAACCTTTGCGAGCGGACGTTAACCTTTGGCAAAGCGGACGAGCCTGAACCCGAGATCCGCTCGATCGCTCTGAAGGCGATTGTTGACGATGTGATCGAAAACGATGCGCTGCGGGAAACCGAAAATGTGCAACTGATCTCGACGGTGGCGCATGATGTGAAAATTTCTGCGGACGCAGAGCAGATGTTCAGGGTGCTGACCAACCTGATCCGCAACGCGCGCCAAGCGATTGAGGGCACGGGGAAACTGGGGATTGTCAGTATTTCGGCGGACCTGCGCGATGGCGGCGTCGAGATTATTATACGTGATACCGGCCCCGGTTTGCCGAAAAAAGCCCAAGAGTTTCTGTTCAAGCCGTTTCAAGGCGGGGCGCGGCAGGGCGGCACCGGTTTGGGGTTGGCGATTGCGGCAGAACTGGTGCGCGGGCATGGTGGAACGCTCGAATTGATCGAGACATCGGAGGCAGGCACATCGTTTCGGATATTCCTGCCGGACAGCGAAAAATAATTGCTGAAATTTCGACATTTTGCCCCTTGCAAAGGCGGGCAGCCAACGCTAAACCGCCCCCCAACGCACCCGTAGCTCAGCTGGATAGAGTACCTGACTACGAATCAGGGGGTCACACGTTCGAATCGTGTCGGGTGCACCACAACAACCTTTAAGCATGTATAAACACTCAATATTTCGCATTATCACGCCGGAGTGTTGACCATCGTGCAGACCAAACAATCAAAGATTGTCCCGCTTACGTTCATTCGAAAACGAATCCACCATTTCAGCAAGCGTGTGCCTGCTGATCTCGTTCATCATTATCGATATCCACGTATTGTTCAGTCGCTAAGAACGCGATCTGCATCGGTTGCCAGAACACGGTCGTTGATAGAAGCCG
>CAKZNY010000196.1 GCA_937132145.1 uncultured Paracoccaceae bacterium
CGAGCGATAAACTTCCATTAGCAATAGGCTGCCAAAACACGAAACCAGTACACATTGTAATTTGTCGAAAAAAACTTCTCAAAATCACGACTGTATCTCACTATTTAGTCGCCCCTAGAGTTGAATGTCCCCTCGCAAAATCCCATCAAAACTCGGCTCTCTCGCAGAGAGTGGCCGATAACGTCCCAAATCCGCCTTTAGCACGGCTACCGCAGTGCGGGTGAAAACACCCGCACATTCATCAACTTCAAATTCCGCACCAAACCTCAGGCGCTGAGGATCTCCAATTCACCCTGCGCGCAATCGGTCGAAACTGAGCGGCCCATGATATCTAGCAACAAGCGCACCCGCTCGCCCTCGGAGGCGTGCTGGACTTCCGCAAGTGTGCCCTCGAACACGCCGTTAATAATACGCACTTTATCACCGGCATTAAACCTTTCGGGTGGCAGAATGTGGCCACTTATATCACAGCTGGCGAGAAGGGCTACCATAAGATCGTCAGGAACGCGCGCCGGAGTATTCATGCGTGCCATTATCAGACTTGAAACCCCAAACGTGTTGTTAATAGAGCGCCATTGGGTGCGCCGGACATCAAACGAGATGAAAATATACCCTGGAAACAGCAGGCGCATGACCCGTTTTTTTTTGCAGGCATGGCTGACGATGCGCTCAAGGAGCGGCATGAAGGTTTTATAGCCCTGCCGCTCAAGATTATGCTTGGCTTTCGTGTATCCGTTCGGTTTTATCTGCGCCACAAACCACCGATTAGCCCCCTTTAAATCAAGGTTCACCGGTGGGTTTTTATCGGAAATTTCAGGTACAATCGTGTTCATAATATGCGCTGCTTGGAAGAGGTTTCGCGAAGGATAATGGCGCGGTAAGTTGTCAGGTAAAACACAACAACGATGGACAAACACAAAAGCGCGCTGGACGCCTCAAAACCGCAAAACTGGACAGATACCAGAGTGATCAATGGCAAAACCCACATAAAGATACTGGTAATGTAGTTTTGCGACGCTGGGCGATGAATAATTGTTGCAACAGACTTGGCCCAGTTTCTATGAACAATATGGTGTAAATGTGCGCTGTCCGGTTCTCCGGGATGGGCGTTGTGCGACGTTGCGCGCCGAACGATAGAGACGATTGTTTCTGTTACCGGATAGCCCAAGATTAATAGGCTCACCCACGGTGATATTTCGGGATTTCTTACGGGCAACATAACTGCTAAAATCGCGACGAAATACCCCGTAAAATAGGCGCCTGCATCGCCCAGAAATAGCTTTCCGAGGGGGAAGTTAACCAAAAAGAACCCAAACACGACGGCGGCCATCGTCAAGGCCAGAATGACGAATGTGCCGTCTTCTACGCGCCAGCCCACCAGTGCGAAAGCGAGGAGGGTAATCACCAGCGTGCCAGAGGCCAGGCCGTGAAATCCGTCGATCAGATTAATCGCATTTGCAACGCCGCCAACGGCAAAAGCTGTGAAGGCTATGGCAATAACAGGTACGGCCAACAAGTAGTCTACCCCCCAAAGATCGACGCTGTTGATGGTGTATCCGCTCAACAGGGCGAATATCATGCCCGACAGGATTGTTGCGATAAGGCGGATGCGGACGCTTACCTTTTTGGTGATATCTTCGGCGAGCCCGAACGCCAGCGCCGGCAGTCCTGCGAGCCCAATTATGCCAAACAGGTCTTTCGCGTCGCCCTCCATCACCCCCCAGGCGGCAAGATATCCAAGCGCAATTGCGATACCACCCACACGCGGCGTTGCGGCTGTGTGAAATTTTTGAACGCCTTCGCTGGAGTCGAACGAAAACCGTCCATGGTAGCGTTTGGTCAACACCAATATCACCCCTAGGGCAAAGGTGATGGCAAAGCCCGAGAGGCCTGCCATATAGATTTCCTCAGTAGATGTCATTCAGGTCAGTCCAAAGTAACGCGTTTCCGCTAAGATATTATCTGCCTGAGCTTAACAAATACCGCATATTTTTCAATATGTAAGGTGTATTCGCAATACGCTGACAATTTAGTCAACAAACAGTACCACCCCCACTTCTCAATGTGAGAAGTTTCTGCGGCATTTGTTACGCAATGAGTACCCAGTGATTATACGATTATTATTTACTTAACTGGGTACTTATGTGAAGGCGTAGGTGATGCAAATATCATGGGAGGTAAAACGTTGATCGAAGATAATAACCCCCACTCCTCCGTTCGAATTCGCAGTGATGCACTTAAAAAGGATCGAAAAGCCGCAGGTTTTACGCAATCTGCGTTCAGTGCTGCATGTCAATCTGTTTCACTTTCCACCGTACGGCGCGCCGAGCAGGGTTACAGGGTTACGGAACCGGCGGTCAAAAAAATGGCGGAAATCCTTGATCACCCTGTCAACCGATACATCGCCAAACCCGATGATGACAGCCGTGCGAAGTATGTTGCGTGGCTCGCGGGTGACTGGACATGTTTTCATATGGGAATTGTGCAGAATACTGCGCCTCGTCTAATCCAGAGCGAAATGCGTATTCGGCAAAGTGGTGATCAAGTCGTTGGCGAAATTGGTAACACCGCCACTAGAGACAGGGTAGTGGTCGATATTTTTAAGGCCGAGGTGATTAACAATGTCGTAAGCGGGCGTTCGTTTCACACGAGCAATGGGGCTTTGTCGGGGACGGGTACGTTTTTCTGTCTGGCTAATCGGCACAATGGCTGGCTCGACGGGCATCTTTCCTTCATTACTCAACACGGAGATTCAATTGAAAGTACGCGGTTCATTGCTGTTCGGCACGAGATTCCAAGTTTTGATCGTTATATACTGGAAGCCAAAACCATCGCCGAACGTGAAGTCTCG
>CAKZNY010000197.1 GCA_937132145.1 uncultured Paracoccaceae bacterium
GCCGCCTGTCACCCCTTGCCGAGATTCTTAGTGGTTTGGCTGTTTCGGCACTGTTGTTTGCCGTCTCGTGGGGGATTGCGCGCGGCACTATCACGGTCGCGGACTTCATTGGGTTGCTTACGGGAGTTGGTGTGCTTTCACAGCCCGCGCGCGCGCTTGGATCGACGTTCGCCGCAGCCGCGCAAGGGCGGGTGGCGCTGGACCGGATATTCCCGATCCTCGATGCGCGAAACGAGATTACGGACAAGGCTGATGCTAAAACAATGGAGAACGTCAAAGGGCAGGTGCAGTTTCAAGACGTGGAATTTGTCTATCCCAACGGGTTTGCGGCGCTCAAAAATCTGGACCTGATTGTTCCCGCTGGATCGAAAGTGGCGCTTGTTGGGCGTTCAGGGGCAGGGAAATCCACCGTGTTCAACCTGATACCGCGCCTATTCGATCCAACCAGTGGCAAGGTTTTGATTGACGGGGTGGATGTTCGGGATATCGCGATCAAATCGCTTCGCGGCCAGATTGCGGTTGTCAGCCAAGACGCGGTTATGTTGTCAGGGACAGTGCGCGAGAATATTGGCTTTGGCCGTCTGGATGCTAGCAATTCCGAGATCGAGGCTGCTGCCAAAGCCGCCGCTGCTGACGGTTTTATTCGCCAACTGCCGGAGGGTTACGACACGATCGTTAGCTCTGCCAACACTCATTTCTCTGGTGGGGAAATGCAACGCTTGTCGATTGCGAGGGCGATCCTTCGCAATGCGCCGATCCTGCTGCTGGACGAACCCACCTCGGCGCTGGATGCGGAATCCGAGGCGGCTATCAAGGCGGCGCTAAACAAATTGGCGAAGGGCCGCACTACCTTTATTATTGCGCATCGCCTGTCAACAATTCTGGATGCGGATATGATTGTGGTTATGGATCAGGGTAGCGTTGTGGAGACGGGTACGCACTCAGAACTGCTGGCGAATAAGGGCCTTTACGCCGAGCTTTACCGTCTGCAATTCGCCCACGTCTAACGGTTATACTTGGCGGCCAGCTTCGCGGGGTCAGTGCCGGTAAGATATCGCAGCAACACGCTAAAGTTTATAAACGAGCGTTTTATCCAGCCGTCTTGGCGATATTTATCGGCGCTGGTTTCTATGGATGCAGGTAGGGCGATCAATTTCCCCCGCAGGCTTTTAGCGATCAGCACATCCTCCATCAGCGGAATTTCGGCGAAGCCGCCGATGCGGTTGTATAGGCGTTGGCTGATCAGCAGACCTTGGTCTCCGTAGGGTAGTCCAAACCAGCGGGACCGAAAGTTGGCCCATCCGGCGACCATTTTGGCGGGGAAAGTTGTCTCGTCAAACCGCAGTTTGAAATACGCGGCTTGATCGGTGTTTGATAGGTGGCGGGTCACGGCGGTTTGCCAGTCTCGGCCCAAAACGCTGTCGGAATGCAGGAACAACAACCAATCCCCGCGTGCAATACGGGCCGCCGCGGCCATTTGGTTGCCGCGCCCATTGGGGGTGGAAAGGAACGTCGCCCCGACCTCCTCCGCGATAAGCTTGGTGTCATCGTTCGAGCCGCCGTCGGCAAAAATCACTTCGGCCAGTAATCCGTCCATGATGCCTTCGCCCAATGCGCCTAGGCAGCGTTGCAGCTGTGGGGCGGAATTCAGGGTCGGGATTATAACGGTTATCGGGGCGGGCATTATGGCTTTCGGTATTTTGAAATTACGGGTGTGAAACGGGCGTACTATGTCTATATATACCCCCAAAGGGGATAATAATATGACAAACGGTTTCTATAATGCAGATCGCACGGTGTTGCGGATTGCCGGTGCTGATCACGTATCGTTTCTTGAGGGGCTGGTAAGCAACTCGGTTGAGCGCGTGGCTGAGGGGCCGGTTTATGCGGCGATGCTTACCCCGCAAGGGAAATATCTTTTCGACTTTATTATGAGCGCCGGTGAAGATTCCATTCTTCTGGATGTATCCAAAAATCGTGCGGCGGCGCTGGCGCAACGGCTAACGATGTATCGCTTGCGGGCTGATGTTGAAATCACGGAGACGGACCTCGGGGTTTTGCAAGGGTTTGACGAGATGCCTGAAGGGGCGTTTTTGGACCCGCGCAGTGATGCCCTTGGTTGGCGGATGTATGGGGATGCTAGCGGAATTCCGGAACTGGATATCGCCGCGTGGGATGCTTTACGCGTGGCGCACGAGATACCTGAAACGGGTGCCGAGTTGCTGCCCGATGATAGCTATATTCTGGAGGTCGGGTTTGAACGGATAAATGGCGTTGATTTCCGCAAAGGCTGCTATGTCGGGCAAGAAGTGACCGCCCGCATGAAACACAAAACCGAACTCAAGAAGGGGTTGGTTAGCGTTTCTGTCGAGGGCAATGCGGATGCGGGTATTCCGATTACAACAGATGGTAAACCAGCGGGCACCCTGCACACCGTTTCGGGTGACAAGGCGCTGGCGTATCTGAGGTTTGGCCGCGCGACGGGCGATATGCAGGCGGGCGGCGCCGTGATCCGGCGGATTTAACCCTCGTTACGGACCAGTTTGGCGAACCGGTTGAAGATCGGTTCGTTTGCTACAAGAATGTCGCCACTAACCAGTGGGTTTTCGTTAGCGCCTATACTCTCGACAATACCACCTGCTTCTATTACCAGCAGAATTCCGGCGGCAATGTCCCATGCGTTCAGGCGACGTTCCCAATATCCGTCGTAACGGCCAGCGGCCACATACGCCAGATCGAGGGCAGCAGAACCCCAGCGCCGAACGCCAGCGCAAACTGGCATGATGCGGGCTAAATCCTGCAATGTTTCGGGCAGATCGGAGCGACCACCGAAAGGAACGCCGGTTG
>CAKZNY010000198.1 GCA_937132145.1 uncultured Paracoccaceae bacterium
CGGCCCACACGGCCAAGGTGCGGATATTCTTCCCGACAGCGGAAATACCTTTTGCGGGGCATCCGACCATCGGCTGTGCTATTTTACTGGCCGAAATGCTAAATCCCCAAGGGGATTTCAAGATGGATATCACGCTGGAAGAAGTGGCGGGGCTGGTGCCGGTCAGGGTCTGGCGCACCAATGACGTCACAAATGCAGAATTCACCGCTCCGGTCATTCCGTTTGCCCATGGCGGGGCCGCGCCAAGTGCAAAACAAGCCGCGGC
Organism: uncultured Paracoccaceae bacterium; assembly: GCA_937132145.1. Taxonomy (GTDB): domain Bacteria; phylum Pseudomonadota; class Alphaproteobacteria; order Rhodobacterales; family Rhodobacteraceae; genus NORP23. The sequence goes on from CAKZNY010000198.1 coordinate 266, forward strand.
GGCGTTAGGATTGGCGGAATCAGACATTGGTTTCGGCACGCATAAATGTGGCGTTTGGCAAGGTGGGCCGGCCTTCATTTATATTCCGGTCACGTCTCGCGAGGCATTGGCGAAGGCGCGTGTGGTCATTCCGGAATTTTCGAAAGTAACAAAGGTTGGGAAAACCAACGCGGTATATTTATATAGCCCCGACGCGCACGGATATTCCGCCCGCATGTTTGCCCCGGACGATGGAATTAACGAAGACCCCGCGACAGGTTCAGCCTCCGCTATTCTGGCGGCGCAATTGCTACATGCCGGAGCGTTAAGCCAAGGCACTAACCGAATATCGTTAACACAAGGTGAAGACATGGGCCGCCACAGCGAAATCTCCTTATCGATCGATATATCGGGGGGCAAAATCGAGGCTGTCCGTATCGCCGGTACTGCTGTGCGAATTTCAAACGGGTCGCTAAAGCCGCCCTTGCCTCAACGCAATTAACACTTAGGTAACGTATTATGTTTAAAACACTTCTAAAGCGCCTGAACGGCACGGTCACTACGGCCCCTTTATCAACGGATGACGCGCGTTTGGCGATGGCGGCGTTAATGGTGCGGGTTGCACGGGCGGATCATGATTACGCCCCGGCAGAGGTCGCCGTAATCGACGCACTTTTGATGGATCGTTATGGTCTGGACGCCACCGAAACGGCCGCCTTGCGTGCGGAAGCAGAAGCGTTGGAAACGGACGCCCCCGACACCGTTCGCTTTACCCGTCTGATCAAATCGGCCGTCCCTTACGAGGATCGCAACGCTGTCGCCGAATCCCTTTGGCGGATAGTTCTGGCCGACGACAAACGCCACCATCACGAGGATTCGTTCCTGCGACTGGTTGTTAGTCTTTTGGGTGTAAGTGATATCGATAGCGGGCTGGCGCGCCAACGTGCGCAGGCGGATTAACCAATCTTAAGACGTTGTAGCTGCGCTTTAATCAATCGCTGATTTTCCTTCACGCGATCCCCATCTTTCGGGGCCAGAGCCCGACGATTCACGTGCGGGAACTGCGTGTCAGGCAGCGGTTCCTCCAGAAAGCCGCAGATTTCCGCCCATCCATCGCCGTCTTCCCAACAGATTTCACACAAAACATGGGCAGCACCCTGATCGGCAAAATACTTGCGGACCTCTACCAGATGCTTCTCGTAAAACGCGATGTGCCGAGCCTCGGCGCCGTGGGGATAGTCAAAACCAAAGATCTTTTTGCGCGGGTTGTTGTGAGGGTTTGTGATCAGCGTATGGGCTTTCAAACTCTCCAGCCATGCATCAGCAGAGCGGCGTCGCGTCAGGACATACCGCGCGGTTTCGCCATATTTTTCAAAGACCTGCCGATACATTAACGGCCACGGCCAATCCTCGAAGGAGTCATATTCTTCAACTGTTTTGAAAATTTGGTTAAAATTGTTGTTAAAGAATTTATACGTCATCTGCCCGCGCATGGTGCAATGATTATAGCCAAGTGTAATCAGCGCACGCTTCAGGCTGGACGTGCCCGTCTTGTTCAATCCAATGCCAAAAACTTTATGTGGTTTAGTCATTTTCCCTGCGTACCCTTCCTGCGGCACCAAGACAATAGATTCCAGCTTTCCAAGCGTGGTCACACACAGTAAAAGACCCCAAATTCTGCTGCCCACCGGAGATTCCTATGACCAAAGAGCCAGCCATCACCTTAGAGATAATCCGTAAACACGGCCTTAATCAGGAGGAGTATCAGCGCATACTCGAACTTCTGGACCGCGAGCCGACGTTTACCGAACTGGGTATTTTCTCCGCGATGTGGAACGAGCATTGTTCGTACAAATCCTCTAAGAAATGGTTAAGGACCTTACCGACCGAGGGGCCACAGGTGATTTGCGGGCCGGGCGAAAATGCCGGAATCGTTGATATTGGCGACGGGCAATGTGTTGTTTTCAAAATGGAAAGCCATAATCACCCGTCGTATATCGAGCCGTATCAAGGGGCTGCCACCGGCATGGGCGGCATTCTGCGCGATGTGTTCACGATGGGCGCGCGCCCCATGGCGGCGATGAATTCACTCTCATTCGGCGATCCGTCCCATCACAAGACTAAACAACTGGTTAACGGTGTGGTCGAGGGGATCGGGGGTTACGCCAACTGTTTCGGGGTGCCGACCGTTGCTGGCGAGGTGCGGTTCCACAAGGCCTACAATGGTAACTGTCTGGTTAACGCTTTTGCGGCGGGTATCGCGAACACGGACGATATTTTCTACTCCGCCGCTTCGGGTGTGGGTATGCCGGTGGTGTACCTCGGGGCCAAGACGGGGCGCGACGGGGTTGGCGGAGCGACGATGGCCTCGGCTGAATTTGACGACACAATCGAGGAAAAACGCCCCACAGTGCAGGTCGGCGACCCGTTCACCGAAAAACGCCTGATGGAGGCAACGTTGGAGTTGATGCAGACTGGCGCTGTGATCTCTATTCAAGACATGGGCGCTGCGGGTTTGACCTGTTCTGCGATCGAAATGGGCGACAAGGGTGGCCTTGGCGTGGCGCTAGACCTTGAGAAAGTTCCCGTGCGTGAAGAGAATAT
>CAKZNY010000199.1 GCA_937132145.1 uncultured Paracoccaceae bacterium
GCACCCTTTAACTTCAAGAATTGCGGCCTCGATCAACTCCGCCAACAACGGGTCTTCGGGCGTGGGATAGGCCACCTTCATCGGGTCCGAAAAATGGTCAGGATGCAGCGGCATAAGGCGCAGTTCGGTGAAATGCTCCTCGGAAAGCGCCAATAAGCGGTCTGGGCGGTTCAAATAGGCCCACTCGGCCTCTAGCACCGCGATAGATTCTCGCTTCGCGCGGATTTCACCTTGCAAGCTGGCCACACGGCTAATCGCGCCGCGCGTATTGTCGTTTACACGGTACGCCCATGTTGCAAAAACCATCACCATGAATACGCCAGCGATCAACAAAAGGCTTCTCATAGCCAAGCCCCCTTGGTGATATCCAACTTCGGCATCCCAATTTCACGTGGATCTATAGCGCCGGAAACTGCGCCCGTGCGCCGTGCAATACGCAATTTAGCCGAGCGCGCCCGTGGATTGGCTTCAATCTCGCGCGCATCCCCTATCACCGCTTTGCGCGTAACCTGCGAAAAGCGCGGCGCGTCAATCGCCTCGATCGGGACAAACCTGCTACCCTTGGGGGCGGCACCCGAACGGGCCTGCATAAAGCGTTTAACCATGCGATCTTCCAGCGAATGGAAGGTCACAACGACCAATAAACCACCCTCTTTCAACGCAACTTCTGCCGCAGTTAATCCACGCGCCAATTCGCCCAGCTCGTCGTTCACCACAATCCGCAAGGCCTGAAAACTACGTGTGGCCGCGTGGGGGTGCCCCGGTTTAGGGCGCGGCATGATGCGCTCCAACATGCTCGCCAACTGACGAGTCGTCGTGAAAGGCTTGGTCTTGCGATCCATAACTATCGCTTTGGCAATTTTTCGCGAGGCGCGTTCTTCGCCAAACTGAAACAGAATATCGGCCAGTACAGCTTCGGGTGCTTTGTTGACAATATCCGCCGCAGACGGGCCGGATTGTTCCATCCGCATATCCAGCGGACCGTCTTTCATAAACGAAAACCCGCGCTCCGCCTGATCGATCTGCATCGAGGAAACGCCGATGTCCAGCACCACGCCGTCCAGCGTGCCAGCGCCTGCGATCTTGTCCAAATCACCGAACCGCCCTGAAACCAGCTTCAAGCGGTCCCCATATTCATCCGCCCAAACCGCCGCACGTTCCAGCGCCTCGGGGTCACGATCAACGCCAATTAGGCGCGCAGCTCCTGCATCCAGTATCGCGCGCGCATAGCCGCCGGCCCCAAAAGTGCCATCCAGCCAAACGCCGCTAACAGGGGAAATCTGCGCCATAATCGGGGCAAGTAATACGGGTATATGTGGGGTTTCGGGGTTTGCAGGATCAATCGGGGGAACGGCCATCGCCTAACCCTCCGCCGTTGTGCGATATAATTTCGCATTAGGGTTTTCCTGCGCGGCCGCCCACTCCTTTATCAGCTTGAGTTCGTCTTCATACGCGGAAGGCTCCCAAATCTGGAAGCGGTTCCCTTTACCAACAAACACAGCATCTTTCGCCACACCGATCATTTTGCGCAGCGGCGCGGACAAAACCATACGCCCGTTCTCGTCAACCGAGGCGTAATCTGAATCCGTACCTAAAATAGTTTCGAAATATTCCCGCTCTGCCGAGAAATGCGGCAACGCCTCGATCAGGTCATCAACCTCGTCCATAGACTTGATCGAATACCCTTCAATGCATCGCCCGTCCTTGGACCCATGCACAATAACGAGTTGCGGATTTTCGCCGGACCGCCAGTCAGGATCACCTTCCTCGAGCACACGCCGAAAGGACGCGGGTATCGACACCCTGCCCTTTGCGTCCACCTTATGGACCGATTTACCTCTGAAACGTCTAGCCACGTCTCTCTCCTGTTTGACGCCCCCTTAAAACGGACGCGGCGGATCGTACCGCCTATGGCACGACCCGCCGTTTGCCCCGTGGAAGGAAGCCGACTGCGCCACTTTCGTGCTGCTCACATGCGCGTCGAATCTTTCACCTTCGGAAGAATGCGGTGCCTGTATGAAACCTGCTCGGTTTTTTGTTTTCCGGGGCTTAAGCCCTCTAAAAATATAACCGCTCTCTATCCGTGTAATTGGAGTAGCATGGGAAACTATGGAAATCAATGGAATTTTTATGGGTGAAAATGGTCAAAACCGCTGTAATTGCGTGTTTTAGCACCTTTAACGGCAGGTATAGTGGTGACACCACGCACCCCCACTATATGTAGTATGAAAATAATTCGATTTTTCCCATAATATCCCAATAAAATTATCGGGATGGCCCAGATAAACCGGAAAAAGGGGTTATGATGGGGCCTAGGCATCGCGCGACAATCACAACGTTGGATGGGGTAAGTAAAACTGCATACCTGCGTCACACCGAGGCGAGATTCACAGTTTCCATGATAGTATTATGATTTTTGGCCAAGGCATATTCTGAAAATTGTTACGGGCAGGTCATTATTCGACCCGCCCGCACCTTCATTTTTCCAGTACTTTCCGGCGTTCCTCGTATTCCGCGGGGTCAATCTCGCCCCGCGCCATGCGATTCTTCAAGATATCCAGCGCAGTTTCGTTATTACCGCCGGCTTTTCGGTCGCCCGCCCAGCGTACAGCTAGAACAATCAACACGATTATACCGACCCAGAATACGAACATCATGGCGTGTCCTCCATAAAACCATCCGGTTCCGGAACCCCACATGTGGCCACCATACCCGAATCTTTCACCCACTTGGGCGGATACCGCGGATGCATTCAATGCAGCAAACGTTGCAGTCACGGCTCCAAACAAGCAAAGCTTGAGGTTTACAGCCTCCCGAATATTAGTCGTGAGGCACTTCATTGTCGTCATGGACATTTTCA
>CAKZNY010000200.1 GCA_937132145.1 uncultured Paracoccaceae bacterium
AACTTCCGAAGGATTATATGTAGTTCCTTTGCATCGTCGTCATTCTTGCACATGAGTAGGAAATTATCGGCATAGTTCACCAACTTTCCCAACTGCTCAAGCAGATGTTTAGCCACCCAAGATAGCAGCAACGTCCATACAAAAGGCGAAACAAGAGAACCTTCGCTAACCATCGTGCAAAATTTTTGGGCAGCTAGTGATAATCTAGCGTTAAAAGTGCGTTAAAACTGGAGATTCTTGCTTTTTATTGGATATTTTTAAAGTAACGCCCGCGACGTTTCACTCGATTTCAATTAATATCCAGAGCTTTCTTCATAAAAACCTCCAGCGGAACAGTATCAAGGGCGTTCTTATGGGTGCTTTCAAGAATAATATGGGGTGCAGCATGTTCTTGATGTGCCTGCAACCAGCGATCAACGCAAAGGCACCAACGATCTCCATCTTTCAGTCCGGCAAATCCGTATTCGGGGCGAGGGGTCGAAAGGTCATTCCCTAGATATTTCGAAAACGCGAGAAATTCTTTCGTTACTACGCAGCAAACAGTATGCTTCCCGCTGTCGGTGGCTCCAGTATTGCAACAGCCATCACGAAAGAACCCTGTCATCGGAGACGTCGAACAGGGTTTAAGTTTACCACCTAAGACGTTTATGCTCGGGTCCATCGTTAACGGTTTGTCGCTCATAGTTTTTGCTCTCCAGACGCTTTGAACTTAGCATGATTTTTGCACGGAAAGAACCTTATAAATTAGATTGCAGAAGTGCAGCTATTTTGGCCGTGGTAGGCACCTATGGAACAGATTTACGGCATTGAATAATGGACGGGGGGCGTCTCATCGTAACTGTCCGTCGTCAGAGTATTTGGCACAGATTAGGCCTTAGAATAAGAGAGTATCTGCCTCATCAGTTGGGTTATATTAGGCGGCGGCTTTGCGGTGTTGCAAGCGTCGCGTTTGCATAGTTTTCCGTTTGATCCTTTCTCGTTGGTTTAGAATGGCTTGGCCGCGTCCAAAGTAAACGTCGGCGGGTGTCAGGTTCTGAATGCTCTCGTGATACCGCTGGTGGTTGTAGTGTTCAACGAAGGCTTCGATCTGGTTTTGCAGGTCAGCCGGATAGAAATAGTTCTCCAATAGAATGCGGTTCTTCAAGGTTTGGTGCCATCGCTCGATCTTGCCTTGGGTTTGCGGGTGGTAAGGGGCACCTCGAACGTGATCCATGCCTTTGTCGTCCAGCCATTCAGCCAATTCACCGGAGACATAGCTGGAGCCGTTGTCGCTGAGTAGGCGCGGTTTGTGGACGACATGAACTTGATCACAGCCAGATGCCTGCAAAGCCAACTCCAACGTGTCGGTGACATCTTCGGCTTTCATGTTGGTGCACAGCTTCCAGGCGATGATATAGCGCGAGTAATCATCCAGGATCGTGGATAAGTAAAACCAGCCCCAGCCAATGACCTTCAGGTAGGTGAAGTCGGTCTGCCAAAGCTGGTTGATGGCTGTGGTCTTGTCTTTGAACTCGCTGGCGGCCTTGATCACGATGAAAGCAGGGCTGGTGATCAGATCATGAGCCTTCAGGATGCGATAAACCGAAGCCTCCGAGACAAAATACTTTTCCGTATCGCTAAAACGCACCGCCAGTTCGCGTGGCGATAGTTCCGGAATTTCCAGTGCCAGCTTCACGATCCGGTCCCGAATATCGTCAGGAATGCGGTTCCAGACGTGTTTGGGTTTGGGGGAGCGATCCTTCAGCCCCGCCTCTCCGCGTGTCAGATACCGGTCATACCAGCGGTAGAATGTGGTTCGGGGAACGCCCAGCCTGTCCAAAGTTTTCTTTGCCGGAAGATACGAGCTTTCAACAAGTTTAATGATCTCGAGCTTTTCCGATGCTGGATACCTCATTCTTGTTCGCCCCCATCCCCGATCATGCTTTTTTTGAGAAGCCGGAGTTCGAGCGTTTGTTCTGCAACGACTTCCTTCAGTTCGCGGGATTCACGGCGCAGGTCTTTGACTTCATCCGTAGTTGCAGCACGGGCCGTGTCACCCGCAAGCCGCCGTTTGCCAGCCTCCATGAAGTCCTTAGACCATTTGTAGTAAATGCCCTGCGATATACCTTCACGGCGGCATAACTCTGCAATGCTGTCCTCTCCTCGAAGGCCATCAAGAACAATCCTGATCTTCTCCTCTGCAGAATACTGCTTGCGCCCTTCTCATCGATACTGCGTATCGACTGTCAGGCAATGGTGGGCTCGCTGGATGTCGAGTTATAGCCGAAAGTTGGTGACGGCCTGAAAAGGCGGCATATCATGGCGTTGTTGAAGCGCCACAATTCTCGAAGAGAAAAGGATATGCCACATGAGCAAAGATACAGTTATTAAGTTCACAAAACCATCGGAATTTTCGGATGATCCGTTGACGGATGTTCTGCGCAAAGGCGCGCGGGAGCTTTTGGCAACGGCAGTCCAGGCCGAGGTTGCGGAATTTCTCTCGTCTCACACACATCTTTTGGATGAGCACGGTCGCCAGCGCTTGGTTCGACACGGCTGTCTTCCCGAACGTGAAGTGATGACAGGCATCGGCAAGGTTGCGGTGCAAGTTCCCCGTGTGCGTGATCGTGGTGCGGCGGATGATGCATCCAGAATACGGTTCAGTTCTTCGTTGGTACCGCCATACTTGCGCAAGGCCAAATCTGTGGAAGAATTGCTTCCCTGGCTCTACCTGAAGGGCATTTCGACAGGTGACTTCAGCGAGGCACTGGCAGCACTTCTGGGTCCGGACGCCGAGGGATTATCTGCCTCAACGATCACGCGCCTAAAAGCAATTTGGTGGGAGGAATATGAAACGTGGCGCAAGCGGGATTTGACAGGCAAACGCTATGTCTACATTTGGGCTGACGGGGTCTACTTTAATCCGCGTCTGGACGATGATCGCCAATGTATGCTGGTGATTATTGGCGCGGATGAGTACGGTGACAAGGACGTTTTGGGCATCATGGATGGGTTCAGGGAGAACGCAGACAGCTGGAGAGACCTTTTGCGCAGTTTGAAAAAGCGTGGGCTTACTACCGCGCCAGATCTCGGTATTGGTGATGGTGCTATGGGATTTTGGACGGCCTTGAGGGATGTGTATCCAACCACACGTGAGCAACGTTGCTGGGTGCATAAGATGGCCAATGTTACTGGCGCGATGCCTAAACCGCTGCATGAAAAGGCAAAGGCAGGCTTGCAAGACATCTGCCCTCTCGGGCATGCAAGCATGCCCTGTCAGGTAATAGATGGCCGAAACAAAAGAAGAAGCGGTGACCGCTTTCGATCTCTTCGTCGAAACATACGGTGTTAAATACGAACGTGCTGTGAAAAAGCTAACCAAAGACCGTGATGTTCTGCTGACTTTCTACGAGTTTCCAGCCGAACACTGGAAGCACATTCGTACCACCAAC
>CAKZNY010000201.1 GCA_937132145.1 uncultured Paracoccaceae bacterium
GTGGCGCGCTAGCCCTACTCACGCTAAGTTGTCCAAACGCGAGGAATTGGAGACCGCGATGAAAGCAGTTGTTTACAAAAAATACGGCTCACCGGATGTTTTGCATGTGGCCGAGGTTGCCAAACCGAAGCCCAAAGCCAACGAGCTGTTGGTTAAGGTGCGGGCTGCCGAGGTGACCAAGGCCGATTGCGAGATGCGCAGTTTTGATTTTCAGGTAAAATGGTTCGTGCTGCCCCTGCGCCTTGTCATCGGGATTACAAAGCCACGATTTAACATTCTGGGCGGTTATTTCGCGGGTGTTGTCGAGGATATCGGCCCAGATGTCACAAAGTACAAGGTCGGCGATGCGATTTTCGGAGGCACCGGCATGGGGTTCGGGGCGCATGGGGAATATGTTTGCGTATCGCAGGATAAAACACTGGCGCTGATGCCTGCGGGCTGTTCGTTCGAGCAGGCCGCCGCGGTTCCGCTGGGCGGTTTGAACGCACTACATTTCATGCGGATGGCGAATATCAAGGCGGGCGAGAAGGTGCTTATCAACGGCGCGGGCGGCAGCATTGGCCAGTTAGCTTTGCAGATCGCCAAGGACATGGGGGCGAATGTGTCGGTTGTGGACAGCGGCCACAAAGAAGCGATGTTGCGCGAAATTGGCGTGACGCAGTTCTTCGATTACACCCGCGAGGATTTCACCAAAAGCGGGCAAACGTTTGACGTGATATTTGACATGGTGCCCAAAAGCTCGTTTTCTGATTGTGTGAAGATGTTGAACCCCAAGGGGCGGTATATCATTGGCAATCCACGTCTTTCCGATATGATCCGCTGCGTTATCACCACCAGAACAACCGATAAAATCGCGCGGTTTGCCTTTGCTAAAGAAACGATCGAGGAACTAGAGACGCTGAAAACAATGCTTGCCGAGGGGCGCATTACCTCCGTAATTGACAAGGTTTTCCCACTGGAAAGCGCTGCCGAGGCGCATCATCTGGTCGAGACAGAGCAGCGTCTGGGCATGGTTATTCTTGCAATGCCATAAAAAAAGGCCCGCGAACGATGTGCGGGCCTTTTGGAATTTTATCTGGCTTAAAGGTCGGATTTCACCCGAACGCGCGCCATGTAATCCGGGTTTTCGAACACGGAACCATTGGCACCGCTATCACCGCGTTTTATCGCGCGCACAAATTCCATCCCGCTGATCACGCGACCGATGACGGTGTACTGACCATCAAGAAATTTCGCGTCGGCAAACATGATGAAGAACTGCGAGTTCGCCGAATCCGGGCTGTTGGAGCGCGCCATGCCGATAATACCTTCGACATAAGTGATGTCCGAAAACTCGGCCGGAAGGTCTGGCAAACCGGATCCGCCACGACCCGCCACACGGTAGTCGTACCCCTCAAGTTTGCCGAATTCCACATCGCCGGTCTGGGCCATGAAGCCGTTAATCACGCGGTGGAAAACCACACCGTCGTAAGCACCGGAGCGTGCCAGTTCCTTGATGCGCGCCACATGAAGCGGGGCCAAGTCAGGGCGCATCAGGATTTCGACTATCCCGGCCCCCTCGCCTGCAATCTCGATCACCAGCACGTTTTCAGGGTCGATGTCCTGTGCAACCGCACTAAGCCCAAACATCGATAACCCCAGAACCGCCAGCCCTTTAAGAACCATGCGCCGCATTACAGGTCTGCCGCAACTTTGACCGAGATCATGCGATCAGGATTCTTTGCAGGCTCGCCGCGCTGGATGACGTCAACGTGTTGCATGCCGTCGATCACGCGACCAAATACGGTGTACTGGTTGTTAAGGAAATGGCCTGCATCAAGCATGATGAAGAACTGCGAGTTGGCTGAGTCAGGGCTTTGGCTACGCGCCGCGCCAAGAACGCCTTTATCGAATGGCAGTTTCGAAAATTCAGCAGGCACGTTTGGATATTCGGAACCACCAGTACCAGCGGCAGACAGGTTGAAATTATTTTCCATGTTGCCGTTTTGCACATCGCCGGTTTGCGCCATGAAGCCGTCAATCACACGGTGGAAAGCAACGTTGTCGTATTTGCCTTCGCGTGTAAGCGTTTTAATCCGCTCGACATGCTTTGGGGCCACATCGGGCAGAAGCTCGATCGTGACGTTGCCGTCTTTGAGTTCGATAATAAGGGTGTTTTCCGGGTCTTTGATATCGGCCATTGTTGCCTCCTGATTAATGTTGTCAGGAAACTATGGTGCCGAGCGGAGAAACAAAAGGGGTTGCGGCAAGATTACGCGAATTTTTTCAACAATTTTTCGGCAACCGAGGCCGGAACGAATTTGCTGATATCCCCCCCGAGGCGGGCGATTTCCTTGACCAGCTTCGACGCAATCGCCTGATGCCCTGCGTCAGCCATAAGGAATACCGTCTCGATTTCCGCATTCATGGCGCGGTTCATACCCACCATCTGGAATTCGTATTCAAAGTCCGAAACAGCGCGCAGGCCACGAATGATCGTCTGGGCGCCCACATCGACGGCGCAATCTATCAACAGGTTTTCAAACGGATGCACGACGATTTCACAACCGCTACAGTCAATTCTGGCGCATTCTTCCTCGATCATGGCGACGCGTTCTTCGAGCGTGAACAACGGGCCTTTGTCGCGATTAATGGCAACGCCGATTACCAAACGGTCCACCAAGGTGCACGCCCGCGAGATGATGTCGCGATGACCAAGGGTCACCGGATCGAATGTTCCTGGATATAAACCTGTACGCATGATGCCAACTCCGATTTTGTGCAAAGCAGCATTATTCTGCTTCACCCGTCAAGAGGCTTTATATGTTTCCGGCCAGCATTTCCGCCATCGCGTCATTCTCGAACTGTACTTCCTTGATCCGCGCGGCCACCACATCCCCGATCGAGACCACTCCGATCAGCTTGCCGTCTTCCATCACCGGCATGTGCCGGAAACGCCCGTCGGTCATCATCTGCATGACTTGTTGGCTGGTATCCATGGGCGAGCAGGATTTGACGTTCGAAGTCATGAGTTTAGACACTTTGTTGTCCAAACACCCCGAACCATTGCGGCCAAGTTCCCGCACGATGTCGCGTTCGGACAGGATGCCGTCTATCTCGTTGCCTTCCTCGCGCACGATCACTGCTCCGATTCGCATCTCCGAGAGCAGTTTAGCCGCACTGGAAACCTTATCGCCCGGTGCGACTGAAATGATTTTGCCGATTTGTTTGGTAGCAAGGATATCGCGTACAAGCATGGCCTTCTCCCTATATAATACAATTTAATCGTGCATCACGGGCGTGTTACCTGTCAAGTAAGCGCCTCGAGTCTTTGGACCTCCAGACGGATTTTCTTTGCAAAAAGTTCCGCAAACCGGTTTAGACGCTCCACCCGTTGGTCATCTTTGTGCCGGATCAGGTAAAAACTGCGCTTCAGGGAAAACTGGTCGG
>CAKZNY010000202.1 GCA_937132145.1 uncultured Paracoccaceae bacterium
GGGGGCTTGATACGCCGAGAACTTGTTGTCCACAGACGGGTATTTTGTGATTAGCAAGTATTTCAAAACTTCCTCGTCGGGGCGTAGTTTGTAGTGACGACATGTTTTTATGAAAATTTTAATAAAATCGTCGCGGCTGGGATTATCCACTTTGATTTTGTAATAAATACGCCGCAACGCCGCCCCGTCGAACATTTCGGTGGGGGCCATGTTGGTCGAGAAAATCACCAGCGTATCAAACGGCACCATGAATTTTTGCCCCGATTGCAGGGTCAAAATATCGAAATGTTGCTCCATCGGAACAATCCAGCGGTTGATAAGCGCCTGCGGAGGCTCGGCTTGGCGGCCAAGGTCGTCCACGATAAACACGCCGCCGGTGGCTTTAAGCTGCAACGGGGCTTGATAGGTGCGCGACACAGGGTTGTAGATCAGGTCGAGCATCGAGAGCGTCAGCTCGCCCCCCGTCATAACGGATGGGCGACGGCACAGTGCATAGCGTTGATCGAAGGTTGGCCCAAGGCGGCGCAGCGCGGTGGCGTCGAACTCTTCGGTTTTGGCCAATGTGTGAATAATGGGGTCGTAAAGCGAGATCACCTGCCCCGAGTATTCAAGGAAACGCGGCAGGAAAATATTATCCCCCAACGAGTCCCGAATACCGTTTGCAATCGAGGATTTACCATTCCCTGGTGGTCCAAAAAGCAAAATGGATTTGCCCGAGTTAACCGCAGGCCCAAGTTGGTCCAACATGCCTTCGGGCATCACCAGATGCGACAGGGATTTTTCCAGATCTTCGCGGCGAATGTTTACATCCTTAACCTTTTGACGTTCGGTCTGTTTCCAGAAATCGGCCAACGGAACGGGCAGGGAGCCGTAATATTCGGACTGTTGAAGCGCATCAAGCGCACGTGCCCGACCGGAATCCGTTAACTGGTATCGCATGGCGGCCGTTGTCGAGGCCCCTCTGGCCCCCAGCGTTTCGATCAAGCCGTGCGTGCGTATTTCATCGACCAGTTCCTGTGCAATCGGGACCGAAACGGACAGGGCTTCGGCGATGTCAATAATGTCACTCAGGTTCCGGCGGAAAATGGTTTTTATCAAGATGCCGGTCATGAGGGTCATCTCAAGGCCAATCTCGGAGAGCTTCAGCGGAACGGGGGGCTTGAAAGCCTCGTGTCTGTTTTCATCCATAATGTTTGCTCCTTCGTAACCGAGAATACAGTCGGTTTGACTCTACGTATATTGTGGTTTTTGCGCAATGCAGCGTTGAAATATCTCGTCACAAATTACTATCAAATTGTGTGTTAACGAACCGTTATGGTTTCCGCCTTGCTTTGGGCGGTTAAAAAATACCGACAACTGTAAGTTGGTAGAAAATTAATGCAGCAGTCATCCCTAAACCGAGCGGGAAGTTCTTTACTTTGGATGTCTTTTCGATGCGCCAGGATTCCCAGTTGTCGGTGATCGGGTTCATAAAGCCGATTTTACCAATTATTTTGTGCAAAATAACACCGAGCAGGGCGAATAGTGACAGCTCTAACAGGAAGGAAGATATGTGGTTGTGGTCAATGAAAAGGGCCATGGCGGCGGCGAATTTCGCGTCTCCGCCACCTATTCCGCCAAGGGAAAACAGGGTGAAACCGATGACCAAAACGATTAATCCGCCAAGCAGACGCCAAAGGAATACATCGAACGGCAGTAGAATTGCGCCGGAAATCAGGAAAGCACCTGTCATTAACATCACAAGTATATTCGGTATTTTCATGTACTTAAGGTCGCTCCACGCGGACCAAAGCGCGAAGGGTGCAGCCACCGCAAGGAAGATGTAATCGGAGAATGCGATGTCGAGGTTCATAGCGATGCCAACAGCTCGACAGCCGGTGCGAAGTGTTGTGGGTGGACATCAATTGCATTTGCCAACAGCCCGCGTGCGATGTCGACGTCACCATTTCGGATGGCTTCACGGGCAAGGTTGTATAGCAGGATTGCGCGCTCTTTATCATTCATTGGAATAACGGGCAGCCGGTAAATGCCTTGTTTTCCAAGCGTAATCACAAGGTTATTCTTGGCTGTGAACATTTTGGAATCCGCCGAAATGGCCCGCTTGAACAGTTTTTCCGCGGCTGAATACTGGCCACGTTCCAGTTTGGAAATGCCCCAGTTGTTAAACACTTGCGCTGGACGGGTGGTCAGGCCCCGAGCGATATCATAGAAATTATCGGCTTTTTCCCATTCTTTATTGTGATCGGCAACCAGTGCCTCGAGGAAATACCGGTCAAATGTTTCAACCGTTGGCGGGATGGCGTTAAGCTGCACGCGCGCCTCGTCCCACGCGCCATTGCGAACCAGTGCGCCGGCATAGTTCAGGCGATCTTTGCTGTCGGCAAGCCCGTCTTCGATAAGTTGTTCGTAAATAAGCGCGGCTTCGGCGTATTGGCTGTTTTGGACAAGGGCCTGCGCGTATCCCTTTTTGAGGTCAACGCGATCGGGATCGGCGGCGAGTGAATCACGGAAAAATGCGACAGCCTCGTTCGGGTCCGCGAGGTTTAGCATGATGTCGTTCAGACCTGTTGCATCAATTACATTAATGGAACCAAGGCTCGCATTTTTTTCCGCATCAGTCATTTCGGCGCAACCAGCAAGGGTAATGCTTAAGGCAATCCCTGCGCCAAGTTTACGTAAAATAGTAAGGCCCATCTGCCCGCCCCTTTTTTATTTGTTTCCTAACAGAAGATAGCTTCCGTTACCGTATCGGACCAGAGAAAAGTCGTATTCACGGGTTATTTCCACCAATTGTTCGTCAATAAGGCGATTTGCGAGGATCAGGTTTTGCCGGATCAACTCGGAACGCCCGTTATCGACCCCAAAAGCTACGCGAAAAGCTTGTCGCGCTTGTTGGTAATCGCCAAGGTTAATTAGAACCACGCCAAAGTTGTTCCATGCGGAGGCGGAGTTCGCGTATTGTGCAACGGCTTTTTCCAGTAGCGTGCGGGCCTGTTGTAAGCGCCCCAAGCGCAGATTGGCGGACCCCATGCCACTTAGAACCTCGGCATTCACGCCGGTTTCGGAGGCTGCGCGTTGGTATGCGGTTAAGGCGAGCTCGAATTCCTGGGCCTCCATAAGGCGATGGCCAACCGTGAGGCCATCAACACTTTGCGTGCGCTGTGTACCAATTGGAACAGGGGGGCCGGAGCGTTCATCCGGTGTTAACGAAAAATTGGTCGCCTGACACGCGCCCAGCGTCAAAAGAAGAAAAGCTGTAACCGTTAGACGTAAAATCAGAAGTTCCCATCGCCGAGAAGGTTCACGTAAATGTCGTAAATTGATGGCCCAACCATGATGATCAGCAGTGGCGGAACGGTGAACAGCATGGTCCCGATCGTAAGTTTTGTCGGCAACACGTTGGCCTTTTCTTCGGCCCGAAGCATGCGCTTGTCGCGCATCTCGTCGGCATAAACACGAAGGGCGTCCGATATCGACGTACCGAAGTTGGCAGATTGCACAAGCACCGTCACGAACGAACTGATATCGTTAACGCCGCAACGCTCGGCCATGTCGCGCAGCACAAGTACCCGGTCTTTACCGGCACGCATTTCGTTGGCAACAATCTCGAATTCTTCGGCCAGCGTGGGCGCGGATTTTTTGGTTTCGGCCGCCACGCGCAAAATGGCCTGATCGAGGGATTGGCCGGCCTCGACACAAACCAGCATCAAATCGAGCGCATCGGGGAAGCCGTTGGTCACAT
Organism: uncultured Paracoccaceae bacterium; assembly: GCA_937132145.1. Lineage (GTDB taxonomy): Bacteria > Pseudomonadota > Alphaproteobacteria > Rhodobacterales > Rhodobacteraceae > NORP23. Next base: position 3,743 of record CAKZNY010000202.1, read on the forward strand.
CTTCCTGACGCTGTTGCAGACGCCTTTCGACCAGTAAGAGGGCAGCATATATCCAACCCCGCCAGGGATCAGGATTGACATCAACATGCTGGACATGGTCGGCTCGCCCGGCTGGATGATAACGTAGAGAACACCGATGGCAAGGAACCCGACGCCCATCATCATCTTGGCAAAGTTCATGGTCTGAACCGCGGAGGCGGAGCGGTATCCGGCCTGAATAAGTCTTAGGCGGGCGGCGGATAGTTCTTCTTCGTCTTGGGGTTCAAGAAATTCGGAAAATTTGTCGAGCATCTCTCCTTTGCCATTTTCATAGCGAAGTTTGGTGGATTGATCAGGTCCCCCCGCAGCCACAGCACCGCGCCGTGTTGGCAGGCGTGAAAATTGATCGACCTGTTTTTTCAGCAGGACAGGGAGGGTTACAAGTATAAGGAATGCTCCGAAATACCCAATCACGAAGAAGGGCGCACTTGGGCCGATCATGGCGCTCAAGAACTCCCAAATTTGTAAAATCATTTCCATAACGTGCCCCCCACAGACAACTTAAACTTTGATATCGACCATGATTTTCATGAATATGATATTCACGAGCAAGAACATGCCGACCACGATCGCGGCTGGTACGAATACCGGGGTCGACATGACACCCGCATAATATCCGGGCTGCGATACGTTGATCATAACAAGCGCTAAAATCGGGAAGATAGACAGAAACCAGCCTGACCATTTTGCCTCGGCGGTGATCGCGTCAACACGCCGGAACAGTTTGAATCGCGAGCGGATAACCTGCGCCAGACTGGCAAGAATTTCAGCAAGGTTACCACCCGCTTGTGCCTGAATTTTCACAGCAACGGCGAGGAAGCGTAAATCCTGAAGGTCGATACGTTCGGCCATTCTGTCCAGCGATTCCGTAATATCCATCCCGTAGGTGGATTCGTCTGCAAGGACGCCGAATTCGGTTCCAAGCGGGTCCGGCATTTCCGAGGCCACGTTGGCAATAGCGCTGGAAAACGGGTGGCCAACTTTGAGTGATCGCACAATCAGCTCGACCGCATCTGGCAGCTGTTCCTGAAATAAATCCAGACGCTTTTTTGCCTTGTTACGAAGCCAAGTGTAAACCCCGCCGTAGCCCATAACGATTGAAATACCGATGCGTAGCTGAACGCCGGTACCCGTGAAAAGCGTCAATCCGACGAAGGCCATAATGCCCACGAAAATCATCACCATAATAAGAGCCATAGGGGTGAACGCGATGTTCGCCTGCGCGGCTTTTTCTGACAGGGGTGCAATCAGCGGTATGCGTCTGGCGCCACGGTGTTGTTCGCGCTCTTTACGCAAGGTTTCCATGACTTCTTCGGGGTTTCCACCTGTTTGCAGCAGTTGCAGACGGCGGTTAACCTTGGATTCAAGGCGGACCGACTTTCCGAAGAAGGCCAGATAGATGCCTTCGATCATGAAAAATACGCCGACAAAGATCAAAGCGTAAATAAGTGGTTGTAAACTCATGGTATATACCTCTTTTTACTATTCGCTATCAATGTAGATACTGCTGGGCAAATCGTAGCCCCATTCGCGGAAACGCTCGGTGTAGTGCGAGCGAAGGCCGCCGGATACGAATTTTCCCCGAATTTTTCCGTTTTCATCCATGCCGGTACGCTGGAATTTGAAGATTTCCTGCATGGAAATGATCTCGCCCTCCATCCCGGTGATTTCGGTGATGGAAACCATGCGACGCGAGCCATCGGGCAGGCGAGAGACCTGAACCATCAGATTAACCGCCGAGGCAATCTGCGCCCGGCTTGCAATGAGTGGCAGTTCCACGCCCGTCATGGCGATCATGTTTTCAAGGCGCGAAATGGCATCGCGCGGCGAGTTGGCGTGAATTGTTGTCATTGAACCGTCGTGGCCGGTGTTCATGGCCTGCAACATGTCGATAACCTCGTCGCCACGTGTCTCGCCCACGATAATGCGATCGGGGCGCATACGCAGAGCGTTTCGCAGCAAATCGCGCTGGCTTACCTCGCCTTTTCCCTCCACGTTGGGGGGGCGGCTTTCCATGCGGCCGATGTGAATCTGTTGCAGCTGAAGCTCGGCGGTGTCTTCGATGGTTACGATACGTTCTTCGTCGCCGATGAAGCTGGAAAGGGCATTCAACATGGTCGTTTTACCAGAACCGGTGCCGCCCGAAACGATGATATTCAAGCGTGTTGACACCGCCGCCTGAAGATATGTTGCCATAGCTTCGGTGAAGGCGCCGAATTCGATCAACTGGTCAATGGACAGCTTTTCTTTGGAGAATTTACGAATGGAAACGAGCGAGCCATCCACGGCGCAGGGCGGGACCATTGCGTTGAAACGCGAACCATCGGCAAGACGCGCATCCACATAAGGCGAGCTTTCATCGACGCGACGACCAACGGCCGAAACGATTTTATCGATGATCCGCATCAAGTGCTTTTCGTCTTTGAATTTAACGGTTGTCAGTTCCAGAAGACCGTCGCGTTCAACAAAAACCTGCTGGCTGCCGTTGATGAGAATATCGTTAACCGTATCGTCGCGCAGCAAAACCTCGATGGGACCAAGTCCGGTGACTTCGTCCAGCAGGTCAGCATTAAGCTGCTTTTGATCCGTCGTATTAAGGACAATATCCATCTCGCGCAGGCCTTCGCGCGCGATCAGGGCGATTTCATGCTTCAAATCTTCTTCCGAGGCTTTGTCGAGCGCCGCTAGATTCAGGCTTTCAAGCAGCCGTTTGTGCAAATCCATCCGAATATCCAGAAGACGGTCCATCCGCTTGGCTTCTTTTGGATCGACCGTGATCGATTTAGACGGAGCAGGCTTGATCTTTTTGCCCGTGGCCATCTCTGGCTTAAGCGTCGCAGGTGTAGCTTTAGCATCAGGCGACGGTTTTGGCGCCGCTTTAGGCGATGATACCAGCGAAGGAGCCGCAGCGGGGGCGTCGTTGGATGCCTCTTGTTTGTTAAACCGTTTAAACATCGGTACTCCTTAGTTTATCGCAGCCTTCTGTTCTTCTGCCATCGCAATTATAGAGGCAGCAATTTTGCGAATTTCTTTTCGCAACGGATTTTTTGGCGCCGCATCTGCAAGCGGGCGGCCTTGATCGTTTGCAGACAGCACTTGCTTGCCGCCGTCCGGTAATAGAATGTTGATATCAATCCCCAGACTTTCCGAGAACCGTTTCGCACGCGCCTTGCCGTTCAGATCGGTAAAGGCCGGGGCGAAATTCAGAACAAATTGCAATTTATCCTCTGGAAGTTCTTCAGATTTAAGAACCCGCAGAAACCGCATCATATTCTGGGCCGACCGCATATCCAGTTCCATTACCGTGAAGTAGGTATCGGCCATTTGCAGCACGCTGGCGGACCAGTTTACTAACGTGGTCGGCATATCAACAACCACGAAGTCATAAGACTCGCGCGCGAAGGATAGTATATTTTCGATGTCATTTCCACTGATTATATCCAGCGGGAAAATTTCGGGCGGGGCCGTCAGCACAGCCATGCGCGACTTGAAGGATGTAAGGCTCTCTGAAAACATGTCCGCATCGAGGTTTTCGATGTGCGTAAGCATTTCAGACACGGCGTCGCGGAATCCCAGATCCAGATAGGTGGAAACAGAACCAGCCTGGAAATTCAGATCCAGAATACAGACTTTCAGGTTGGATTTTTTGTCAAAAACGGCCATTTCCCACGCCAGATTAACTGCGAAGGTTGACGTGCCAACGCCACCTGCAACACCGTAGACGGGTAAAATGATACCGCGACGCCGCTTTTTTACTTTCTTCTTTTCTTCGTTGATTTCAACGGCATCAGCCCGCAGACGGGCGATCGCATCACCAAAAGCATCCTTTGGCGGAGGGCAGGGGACAAAATCGTCAGCACCGTGCCGCATAATCTGATGTAAACTGGTCGGGGAGATGTCACTGGCAACCAGAATAACCTTCAAGTTACGGGCTTTCACGGCCTTGATGAAACCGGTGACGACGCCGAGGTTGTCCTCGTCATTCTTGTCAACGCAAACGAATATCACTTCAAGCGCATCGAGCGAGCCGCGCTCTAGCGACTCCATAGCTTCTTTATAAGAGCCAACAGCCCAGTTCTTGGCAAAATGCTCGGATAGTTCACCTGTAAGTTCAGGGAACTTTTTAATATCCCGTGTCGCGGCGAATGCCTCGATCACACGTTCTTTTAGCTTTAGTAGTGCCATAAAGTGCCCCCAAGACTACCTTTCGAATTGATACTAGCTATAAGAAATCAATCAATCGTTAATCTGAACAATACAAATGTATTAAAATTATAACGCGAATATATCAATATTAATATCCCGTATAGCGTAGAATTGATTACGCTTTGGGTCTTTGCGAAGAATTCCGCCTAGTTCAATAAAAGGCCCCGAATGTACGGAGCCTTTTGTAGCAAGAGGCATTCATTCGTGTTTAGTTTCCACCGCCCGCATAGGCGTTGTAGACGTTAACGGCGACTTTGCCGTCAAAATCATCGCCGATGTAGCCTTTAACGAAGCCGGAAACGGCTGTAACGGTACGACGGTTCAGGCGCTCGCGATCTTGCGTGTTGATAAGGGGTTCGGATTCCCCTTTGGATACAACGGCAATCAGGTTCTTACGCGGAACACCTTGCGAAACGAGGTAATCAACGGCTGCGTGCGCACGGCGTTCGCCCAAGCTGTTGTTATAGCTGGTAGAACCAACCAGATCCGTGTGCCCGTAAACTGTGAAGCGTACGTGCGGGAAGCCTTTCATCCATGCGGCTTGCCCACGCAGGATCGATTTCGCTTCAGTGTCCAGAACGGAACGATTGAACTCGAAGTTGATCATAGTAGGGGTCGCACGGCGGAATTGCTCGTCCAGACTTTGTAGTGCTGCACCTGGTTCCAGATAAGCCGTTTGGGCAAACTGGTTGCTTGTTGCAGAAACTGCAAATGTGCCTTCGTTCAACATGGTTCCTGCGGGGGCAAAACACCCGGCAGTAAGAAGAACGGAAGCAGCGGCGGTTATTTTAAATGTGGTTTTCATTTGCCTTACTCCAACACATAGCCATAGGAACCTTGAACACCCTGTGAACCAGAGCCACCAAGGAAAGAAGCGCCTTCAATTGTTCCCAGCAGGAACAGCTCTTCTTCAGTAGGGACGCGCATGCGGTCGGTTGGCATACTTAGCGCCTCGCCGGAAACCGGTTTAACCAGATGCGGTGTGATGATGATGACCAGCTCGGTTTGACGGCGAGCAAAATTTGTGCTGCGGAACAGTGCGCCCAATATAGGGATGTCACCCAACCAAGGCACCTGATCAATAGAGTCGCCGAAATCATCTTGCAACAGGCCGGCAATAGCAAAACTTTGACCGTCACGCATTTCAACGGTTGTTGTTGTTGTGCGTGTTTTGAAGCCCGGTATTCCATTGACCGTAACGGCGGTATCTATCGCGCTAACCTCTGTCGTCAAGCGAAGGCTGATGTGGTTGTCATCAATAACCGTTGGCGTGAATATTAAGTTAACACCATAAGGTTTGAATATAGTAGAGCCGTCCGGACCCGGGATCGGAATTTCACCACCCGCCAAGAAGCTGGCTGTCTGACCGGAAATGGCAACAACGCTCGGTTCAGCCAGCGTTCTTACCATACCTTTGGATTCCAGCGCCTGGATTAGAACGTTAACGGCAATGCCGCCACCGCCAAACGAGAATAGGCCGCGTCCCTCACTGGGACCTAGAGAGCCAGGAGTATTGCTGCCGCTATTCAAAGTACTTCCGCCAAGAAGGCCGGTAATACCTATTGAACTGCTTAACGCCTTGCTGGTAGCGCGCGACATCTCGGCGAAGCGTACTTTCAGCATTACTTGCTGGCTTCCGCCAACCATCATCAGGTTTGTTACGTTGTCGCCAACATACATGCTGGCCAATTCCATAGCGCGTGCAATTTTGCGTGCACCTGAAACCGTACCGCTAAGTACAATACCGCTTCCCGCTGTGCGGACCTCGATTGGCTCGCCCGGCAAGATTTCTGCAAGACGTTCCTTGAATTCTGCAATGTCGGGTATAACCCGCACATCTACGTTAGCAATTAAATTACCATCAACACCAAACAATGTAAGTGTTGTGCGCCCCGGAGCCTTGCCAAGCACATAAATAGTAGTCTCGGACAATGTTGCGATGTCGGCAATGCCGGGATTGGCGACGGATATCTCTGCGAACGGTTGGTCGCTTTGAACAACAATCGCGCGGTTTGTCGCCACGGTGATGTTTGTTGAAACTGTGCCGCGCATAACTGACAGGCCAGACTGAGCTGACACCTGTGTTACCATCGGAATAGTTAGCGCGAGTCCAAAAACACCCGCTTTAATCAGGTTATTAAATTTCATGTGATCCTGCCTCTCAAAATCACGAAGTTGAAGTAATGGTCCTGCCTCACAAAACCACAGCTTATAGTTAGCGCGCATTTTTATGCGTCTGTGCGGGCAGGATGCGCGATGTATGTTCGAGAAGCAACAACCTTTTACGAATCGATTCGTTTCTTGTTGTGATTTACACGAATCGATTCGAAATCAGGCGCGGTTTATTCTTTGGGGCAGGGGACCTCAACCACGATACTTCGGACCCTTTTCGAGTGCGTAATGTGCAGACAGGTTTTACTTCTACTGCTATGACTTCATTGCCAATAATATCAGTTTGATCGACTTCGAATAGCCCTGTTAAGGCGTCGTCTTCGGCACCGCGCAGGGACAGCGTCAGGCGTCCGGTTTGTTGGGCCTGTGTCAACTCTGCAACGGTTTGTGGCGAAACTTCAACGGTGACGGTTCTCGCCAGAATTGTTCGTGTAACGTCCGAGTTTTCGACCTGATCGACCGCGATTAGCCGCACACCTTCAAGTATTAGGCGGGTAATCGTTTTCGAGCCGTCGCTGCCCGTCCAATAAATATCAACGCGGTCATTGGGTTGCAAGAAGCCTGAAACACCAGTGGAGATGTTGATATTAATCGTGAACGCCCGCATGCCCGGCGCTAAACGTGACCGAACACCGGCGTCGACCCCAAAAGCGGTTACTTTATGAGGCAAAACGGGTTCGTCTTTCACGATCGTGATCAACACAGCACGCGGCTCTGCGCCTTCGCCGCCAAGAAGCTGCTCCATATTAGTGTACGCCCCTGCGGGCACATTGGCTTTTGGCCAAGCGACAAGCTTTACATCACCGGGCCGTAGATACTTGCCGAAAATCAGTTGTTTGGTTGCGACTGCAACGCCGATCAGTTCAATTGAAGGAACATTATTTCTACGCGCTTGTGCAAGCTCGGCCTCTAATGCCGAGAATGTTTGCTGGGCGAGATACGCTGCCGCTCCGGCAAGGCCAAGGCCTATTAGCAAAACTAAAGCAAAAACAATACGCATATTATATCCTTAACAAAAATTCTGCCCCTGCGCTTGTTAGTTTGAAACATATTAAGCGGGCGTATCCCTGGCATCGATAAGCTACCGAGCCGATATTTTCAAATGGTTTGTCGATATTCTATTTGCTTACATTGAAGGTGTGGCAAATGCATTAAAAAAACCGGGGCGACAGTATCACCCCGGTTCAAATCTTGTACGACTACAATAATGTAGCACTGACTAACTTCAAATTAGAACGTAATCGCAGATGCGTTGTTCAGCTCGTCGTTGATGCCGTTTGCTGCATTTTCGATGCCGCCGGAAATCAGTGTGATAACTGCGATTGCGATGCCAACGATAGCGGCAGTCAAAACAACCCAGTCTACAGTTACAGCACCGGACTCGTCATTTGCGAATTTTGTGAACAGTTTCATAATATGTCCCCTTCCAAGGGTTAGGTTAATGATTTGGCCCCAAATGAACCGGTACTAGAATGACCACTTGGTCTAACTACTCCAGAACACCAGAGCTTAATATTTGATTATTGGAACAATACTTCGGACCAATTACTGATATATATACGCAGCCAAATCGGGCGGAAATTAGACGGATTTTAGAAAATCAGCAAAAAATTTAAGTAATTTTTAATATTCATAATGATTAAAGCTTAATTATTTAAAAACAAACACTATTATATGTCGTAGAGGCGGTAATTTGTAGGAAATACCGTCGTTTTATGAATGTGATCGAGTGAAATAAGGCAGATATGCCCAGATTCATGCGGTGAAAACATTGGTATCACTGCCCGCTATTACTTCCATCGGATGTACTTGCCGCAGGTCGGCCTCCCCGCGCGCACTATATAGTGCTACTGTTCTGTGCCTTTATTGATTACGCAAGGTCATCATGAATTTCCATATGCAAATTGACACATCATGTTGTTTGAATGTATGAATGGTCAACAATTAAACAGGGGAAAGATAATGTCATTTGAATACGATGGTAATACAATCGAAACCAATGCGAACGGGCATCTGGAAAATGTGGAAGACTGGAACGAGGGTGTCGCAGCACTTTTGGCCGCTCAGGAAAATATCGAACTGACCGACAAACACTGGGATTTGATGCGCTTCCTGCGCGAAGAATACATCGAGAACGCTGGCAACCAGCCCAACACGCGCAAAATCGTCAAAGCGATGAGCGCTGCATGGGGCGAGAAGCTAAGCCAGCGCGACGTATACGAATTGTTCCCGGGGGACCCATCGAAGCAAGGCGGCAAAGTAGCAGGCCTGCCCGAAAGCCGCCGTAAAGGTGGTTACTAGGGTCAGGACTCATTGATTAATCCAGAATATGACGAAAGCGGCGATACAGATGGCTGAGAAGAAGGTGTGGGCGCAGCGGTCATAGCGGGTATGGATGCGTCGCCAGTCCTTGAGTTTTCCGAACATGTTCTCGATCTTGTGGCGGCTGCGGTAGAGTACCTTGTCGTAGGCAGGCGGGTATTTCCTGTTGGATTTTGGCGGTATGCAGGGGGTGATGCGGCGCTTGATGAGGGCGTGGCGGAACCAATCTGCGTCATAGCCCTTGTCTCCCAACAGCGTTTTGGCTCGGGGAAGCGCGTCTATCATGAGCGCGGCCCCCTTGTAGTCGCTCATCTGTCCTTCGCTGAGCAGCAGGATGATCGGGCGGCCCTCACCGTCACATACGGCATGAAGCTTGGAGTTCAGGCCCCCCTTGGTGCGCCCGATACAGCGGGGAACAGCCCCTTTTTTAGCAGGCTGGCCGCCGTCCGGTGCGCCTTGAGGTGGGTTGCGTCGATCATCACCTGGTCCGGATCACCCGCCTCACCCGCCAGGGCGGCGAAGATGCGATTGAACACCCCCAGACGGCTCCACCGGATGAACCGGTTATAAAGAGTTTTATGCGGCCCGTATTCACTTGGTGCATCTCTCCATTGAAGCCCGCGTTTCAACACATGGATGATACCACTGAGAACGCGCCGGTCATCGACACGCGGAACACCATGTGATCGTGGAAAATAGGGTTTTATCCGGTTAATCTGATCTTCCGAAAGCCAATAATATTCCGACATAAGCAGCTCCTCCTGCCGGAATTGAATCAGAAATCAGAACACTTGGGAATCCCAAAAATTAATAGGTCCTGACCCTAGTTATACTCACTTCAAATTGTATGGAGTATTTATTGTATGGAGTATTTAATGAATAAAATATTACCGCTGGCT
>CAKZNY010000203.1 GCA_937132145.1 uncultured Paracoccaceae bacterium
CATCTCGAGAGAAAGCGATAAGTACAGCAAAGACAGCCATTCATGATTTTGGAACATCACCACCGGATACAATCCGTGAATTGCAGGCAATCGAGGGTTGGGTTGCGGCTGGCTACTTCTTTTCATGGCGGGCTCTGCCAATCAAGTGGAAGTCTCAAACCCGATATCCTGTGCACGCTGAATAGAAGAGATACTTCTCCCGATCATCGCTGAATGAAGCAATTCGAAAGCATAATTTTGGTGCAACGCATCCCGTAAATGCCATGCTGAACTATGCCTACAGCCTGCTTGAAGCACATGTTCGGATTTGCGTGATCGCTGATGGATATGATCCAGCGCGAGGGATGCTACACAGCCGTGTTGATCCCGACAGCCAGTCTTTTGTCTTTGATATGATGGAGCCACTGCGTCCGGTTGTGGATAGGGCAGTTCTGAAACTGGTGAGGGAAGAGACGTTTTCAGGGGCGGACTTTGTCTTGCAACAGAATGGGGTTTGTCGTCTTAGTCCGGAGTTGGCACGAAGGGTTGTGCAGGGAGTGAATTTGGAGCTTCAGACGGCAGGATAACCACTGCTCGTTATGAATAATAAAGGCCCGTATTATGAAATGCGGGCCTCTTTTCACGGTCCAATGTATTTATTGGCGGATATCACTATACCCCCCAAACTTCGCGACCCTTACTAATAATCTTTCGGCGAGATTAGATGCTTTCGTCAATCCAGCTTTTCAGCGAAGCTTTCGGGGCCGCGCCAACTTTGTTCGATACAACCTTGCCACCGCTAAACATGAACAATGCAGGAATGCCGCGAACACCCAACTGGCTTGGCGTGGAAGGGTTATCGTCTACATTAATCTTGACGATCTTGATTTTGCCCTCGTATTCATCGGACAATTCTTCCAGTGCTGGCCCGATCTGCTTACAAGGACCGCACCATTCCGCCCAGAAATCTACGATTACGGGAATGTCGGAATTCGTGACTTCGGCTTCGAATGTCGCGTCTGTAACTTTAACGGTTGCCATCTGGCTTCTCCTGATCAAACATTTGGGTTTCTGAATATAAACTAGGTACGCTTGCATGAGCCGTCAAGAAGTAGTGGCTCGCATCAATGCTTCGTAGGTTATTTTTTCCGGTAATTCCATCAATTTTGCGCGATACGTCCATATAATCGCGGTTTTCACCACCCGATCCGGATAAACCTGCGCCAACGCGGCGCGGTACGCCCCCATTTGGCGCAAAATCGCTTCGGGCGTATCCGCAGCCGTTTCGGGAATCTGACGGTTTGATTTGAAATCAATAGCCGTAACCTCGCGCGGCGAGACCACCAGCCTGTCAATCCGCCCCAATATCCGCGCCCCATTCAGTTCATCAAGCTCTGCCGTTACCGGCACCTCGACCAGCACCCCTTCGGCAAACACCTCCACCAAATCCGGCGCGTCGAGCACCCCTTCCACCTCGTCAAAGACCTCCCGCCAATCATCCGAATTCAACAACCGCGCGGCCACATCAGCACGATCTTCCCTCGCAATATCGGGTAAAACCTCCAACAAAAGATGAATCCGGCTGCCACGTTGCATCGCGGCCTCCTCGTCATCCCCCTCGCCCGCCAGCGCATGGGCACCCCCAAGTTGCGAGGGCGAACGTGTCTTGGCCATCCGCTTCGGTGATGGCGCGACCGCCTTCATATACTCCGGCAAAATTACTTGATCGGGAACCGTCACCGCCGACGATTCCATGACCGCACTGCTCCAGTTATGCTCCAGAACCAGCGCCTCGCCCTTCAGCCCATCCGGCGGCGAGGCCCCCTCTGCGCCGCACTCCTTCATCGCCACTTCAACCCGCTGGAACCAGCTTTCACCGTCCTTGCCCAAGGTGCCCGCGCCACAAATAATCAACCACTGCTTCGCCCGCGTCAGGGCTACATACAACAGTCGCCGCGCCTCCTCGCGCACCAACTGTTTTCGCGCCTCCTCGACCGCCACAATCGCATTTGGCGATTTTCCCGCCCGCCAAACCGGCAAGCCATCCAGCGAAACCACTTGCGGGGCATGGCGTCCCTCTGCCCGCTTCGTTGTATCCGGCAAGATCACAATCGGCGCCTCCAACCCCTTGGCCCCGTGCACCGTCATCACCCGAACACGATCCCCCGCCGCATCCATCTGCCGCTTAACCTCGACATCATCCGAGTTGATCCAGCCCAGAAACCCCGTCAACAACGGCGCTTCAACGCTCTCGTAGCGCAGCGATTGTGTCAGCAGTTCGTCAATCCCGTCCTCGGCCTCATGCCCGAGGCGCGCCACCAAACGCCGCCGCCCGTCGTGCTTGGTTAACACCTGTTCCAACAGATCATAGGGCCGCAAGAAATCCGCCTGCCCTTGCAGTTTTTCCAACGCCTCGACCACTTCCGGCCAATCGCCGCGATGCCCCCAAAGCGACTGCCACAACGTGCCTTTTCGCCCCTGCGCCAGCTTATACAAATCCCGTTCAGACAACCCGAACAAAGGCGAGCGCAACGCCGCCGCCAAGGATAAATCATCCTCGGGTGTCGCCAGAAATTGCAACAAGGCCAGCAAGTCCTTAACCGCCAGTTCCTCGATGATTTTCAGGCGGTCAGCGCCAGCCACATCAACCCCGTGCACCTTCAGCCCTTTGATAATCGCATGAAACAGCGGCCCGCGACTTTGCACCAATATCAAAAAATCCCCCGCCGAAACCGCCCGTTTGGCCCCCGGCAAAACATGCCGCGTTTTGATCAACCCGGCGACCCGCGCCGCGACTGCATCCGCCAGAACCAAGCGCGGATCATCCGGTGTGCGCGAATCCACCGGCACATACCACGGGTTTTCCTCGGGCTTTTCGGGTTTCTCGACAAACGGCCAAAGCTCCACCCGCCCGGGCAGTTCCGCCTTCACCGCACGGTGCAAAATCTCGCCCTCAAGCCCTTCGCGTGCATCACCGGTAAAGACCTTGTCCACCAACGCCAAAACAGGCACGGCAGAACGGAAAGAGTACAACAGTTCCGTCTGATGCAACACCTGCGCAACCTGTGCGAGCCGATCCAAAAACAACGTCCGCATCTCTCCGAAAGCTTTCGGATCGGCCCCCTGAAACGAGTAGATCGACTGTTTTTCATCGCCCACAACAAAAATCGTGCGCGGCGTTTCGCGATCCTCGACGCCCGCGTGGAATTCTTCGGCCAGTATCCGCACGATGTCCCATTGCGCGGGGGATGTATCCTGCGCCTCGTCCACCAGAATATGGTCAATACCCCCGTCGAGGCGGTACAAAACCCACGCGGCCATGTTAGATCGCCCCAGCAACTCACGGGTTTTTTCAATCAAATCCTCGAAGTCCAGCTTGCCCAGCAACGCTTTACGTCGTTCATACCGTCGCAGAAATTCGCCTGCAAAATCATGCAACGCCCGCGCCCGTTCAAACGCCAGTCGACCCAGCCGTTGGTCCCGCGCGATCACCATCTTCGCCTTCAAAACGTCCAGCATATCGGGCACCCAAGGGTTAGCGTCCTTCACCTTTTTCGTCGGAAAAGACCCCATGCGCGGCTCCCCATCCAGCTTCAAAAACACCTCTTCATAAAGGTCCAGCGCGCCGCCTGCGTCCAGTTTCATCCCAAGGTAAATCTTGACCGAATGCTTCTGGTCCGTCGTCGCCCCCTTGGCCATCGCTCCTGCCAGCCGATCAATATCGCCGTCGTTCAGGCCCTGCATTACCGCCGCCAGAATGCCCTCATCCGTCAGCCCAACTATGTGCCCCAACGCGTGCGCCACAGCGGTACTATCGAATGCCCCAAACAAACTACGATGCTTCAGAATGCCGTCCAACAGGCCCTCCGTATCATCCCCCGTCAGGTGCCACGCGATGCCGTCAAAGATCGCGCCATTATCAATCGCGATCTCCTCCAGAATTTCCGCCCGCAACTGCTTCGCCTGCCGATCCTCCATCTCGACAAACTGCGGCGAGACCCCTGCCTCCAGCGGAAACCGTCGCAATATCCCTGCGCAGAACGAGTGGATCGTCTGGATTTTCAGCCCCCCCGGCGTTTCAAGCGCACGGGCAAATAACGTTCGCGCCAACCGCAATTGCTCCACATCCAGATCGGTCTCGCCCAACGTCTCCAGCTCCGCCCGCAGTGCCGCATCCGGCTTCATCGCCCATTCGCCAAGACTGCCGAAAAGGCGGTTCTGCATCTCCGACGCCGCCGCCTTGGTGTACGTCAAACACAGAATTTTTTGTGGCGCACAGCCCGCCAGCAACAACCGCGCCACCCGATTGGTCAGCACCCGCGTCTTGCCAGACCCCGCGTTCGCCGAAACCCATGTCGAGTTAACCGGAATCGCCGCCTGAACCTGCGCCGCCGAGGCTTTTTCAATCGCGTTCATTCCATCGCCTCCGCTTCAAACTCGTCGCCGTCCTGCCATTCACCAAACCTCGACAGGTGATCAAAATCGCTAACATACTGGATGCGCTCAGGCCGCAAATGCGCCGTATATCCCAGCTTTTCGGACCCGAATGCCTGTATCAAGACCCCCAGATGCAACCAAATCTCGTTAATTTCCTCGTCCGAGAATTCCAGCGGCAACGCCTTGCCACCGCCGCCTAAACCGATCAATTCCAGATGGGAAACCTTACCCTTGGCGATCCCCTCGAACCCACCAGCCTGCGCGATTGCCCCTTCTAGCGGCAACTGCACCGCAAACTCTTTCGCCTGTTTTTTGGACGGCAGACCACCAGATTTATAGTCATAAATCGCGAAACTTCCGTTCGCCAACATATCAATTCGATCCGCCTTGGCACTCAAAGTGAAGCCGCCTAACGCCCGCTTCCCCGAGACCTCTTGCGCCAGCAAACCCGCCCGCTCCCGCCGAACCCGCTCACCCGCAACAAACCAGCCTGCGACTTTGCGAAGCCGCGCCAACCACAATCGCCGCACACTTGGCCATGGCACCAGTTCCTCCAGAACCTCGCGTGCAACATCAACGAAAACCACCTCGGCATCGTCGGGCAAGCCGTCTTTGGTGCGCTCGACAAACACCTCCAGCACCTTGTGCAACGCCGTTCCGCGTTCCCGCGCATCGGCCTCTTTCCCAGGGGGATCAAGCGCACGAAGTTTCAAAACTTTCTCGGCATAAATCGTGTACGGATCACGTATCAACGTCTCGATCCGCGTCACCGACAACCGATCAGGCCGCGCAGCAATAGGCGGGCTGGGCGACGGGCGAACGGCAGGCGTAACATCCCGTTCCGGCAAGTTCATAGCTTCAGACAAAGCCAACAACTCCGCTCCGCGCGCCCGCATATCGTTCAGTGCCCCTTCGCCAACCGACCCCAGACCGCTCAGCAAATTCAACAGCCGTATCACCCAGCGCGAGGCCACCGTCGGCGCGTCTCCGTCGCGAATGGACCGTGACAGAACCACGTGGCGTGCAGCAATCGCCTGCTGAAAATCATGCGCAGATAATCCAATCTGGCGCTCGGGTAATTGCAGCCCGATCTGGCGCCGCATATCCCTGCTCATCCACGGGTCCGGTTTCGCCGAGGAGGGCCAAATCCCCTCGTTCAACCCGCCCAGAATAACCAGATCAGCCGACTGCACCCGCGCCTCTAACGTGCCCAAAATAGCGATGCCGGGGTGGGGTAAATACGCCTCGTCACGGACCTCAACTCCGTTCAACACCGATTGAAATAGCGCACGATATTGCACCACAGGGATGACGCCACCATAGGCGGCCTCCTTTTCTATTCCAGCGAAAGCTTTTAACGCCGCTTCGCCTGCTTCTTTTTCCCACAGCGGTCCGTCGGCATCCAAACCAGCAGACAATCGCTCTGCCACGTCGCGGTGTATAGCAATCCAATCAGACAATGGCATCTCCGATGCCGCGTTCAAAAGTGGTAGCAATGCCGTGTGTATAGACCCGATCCAGCTGGTCGCAGTCCCCTCTTCAGCCCAATCCGCCAACTCGGACCAATCAATAAACGGCGCACCGCCCCGCAGCTTTTCCAGCTCCAGCTTACGCGTCATTTGCAAGTGTTCCGAGCGCCCCTTAACCCCGCCACAAAGCGGATGTTTCAGGATCGCCAGCAACCCTTCCGGCGTCAAAGGTGACCCGACCAGCGACACCAGACGGCGCAAAAACACCCCCGGCGGGGTCAACGGCAACGGCCGCCCAGCGGAATCGTCCGGTGAAATATCCCACCGCGCCAAAACCGACGCCACCCGACGCGCCAACACCCGATCCGGTGTAACCAAGGCCGCTTTTTGCCCGTCCTCGGCAGCACAGCGCAACCGGATAGCAATCGCCTCGGCCTCGGCCCGTTGGCTTGGGGCTTCGATCAGGGTCATGCCCTCGCATGCATCGGGCAAATCTGCGATCAAACGCGGCCCTTCCTGCAACCATTGATCCGTCACAGGCGCGGGCCGCAAAGCCAGCGAGACCAGCTTGTTTCGAGTCGCTTGTGCGGGTGAAACCTCCGCCCAAAGTGGCGGTTTTAGGGGGAAGTCCAATGTCTTGGCCAAATGCCCAAAGCCATATTGCGGATGGTCTGCCGACATCGCCGCCCATGCATCCGGCGGTGTGTCAAAGTCAAATCCGGGCAGCACAACCGCGCCCTGCGGTAGCTTGGCGACCGCCTGCATAAACACCGCCGTAGCCCCGCGCGACCCTGTCGAACCTGCGACAATAACCGGATGCTTTGGCGGGGCCACAGCCCACAACGCCGCATACCCCTCAGCCGCCGCACGTTGGCGTTCCTCGAGGTCAGGGGCGTTGTCGGGGCGATGATTGTTCCAATATTCATTCAGGATTTCGAGAAACTTTTTGGAGCGCTCCCAATGCTCGGATTGCCCGCCAACCTCGATGTCTGCCAGCGCATCCATCGCCAGCCCCTCGCCCTGAAAACTGTCGAGCAGCGCACCCAGACTATCAGCCAGATCGAAAACGGCAGACTGCGGGGCAACATCCGGTTGTTGCTCGATGAACGCCGCCACCAGCCGTGCAATGATCAACTTGCGGCGCAACGCCGGAATAGGGGCGGCAAGCGGAACGCTCAGATCCTGCGCCAAATCCGTCACCACACGAATATCCGGCAGCAGGCGCGCGCCGTTGCTTGCCAAAATCGCCTCTATCCCGCGCGCCGCACGGTGGGTATTCACGTAAATCACAACCTTGGCCAAAGCCTCGGGCGGCTGACCTTCCAGCCGTTTCAACAACCCCTCGACAAACGCCTGCGAGAAATCGACCCCTAAAGGCAGGGCGAAAACGCGAGGGGATGTCTGCGTCTCAAACATCGCCCAGCCAATCCCAGCCAGTCCCGACAGCACGTATTTCCAGCACCCGCATATCGGACTCAATATCCGGCATGGAAAACGTCAAATCCAGATGCCGCGCGGGCCTTGTCGCCCCCAGTCTATCCGGCCATTCCACCAGCGTGATCGCTGTATCAAACGCATCGTCCAACCCCAGTTCGGTCAACTCGTCAACATGGGTCAGGCGGTACAGGTCCGTGTGCCACACCTCTCCAACGGAGGTTTCATACACCTGCACCAACGTGAAGGTCGGCGAGGGCACATCCTCGACCTCCCCATCCCGCGCCATCATCGCTTGAATAATCGAGCGCGCGAAATGCGTCTTGCCCGCCCCCACCGGACCGGACAATAACAAGCAATCACTGCCCTTAAGGTGCGCGGAAAACGCAACTGCCAACGCGGCAGCATCCTCGGCTGTTTCCAAAGTTTTCGTGTAATTCAAAGCACCGCCCAATCGAAACAATTCGGGTTCGATTCTGGACGCTGGCGTTTATAAAAACAAGCCCTGCCTTAACGGCCCTTTTCCAACGCCCTAATAGTCAAAGGAATACTGAACAGCGCACTAGCCAGCGAAACATTCGTGGTCAGAGGCCCCAGTTTAACCACCGTTTCCAGACCGGAGCCGTCCGTAATTCTCCACTCGACCAGCGCCATAGGATTGCGATCAAAAATCATTTTGATTACGCCATTACGTGGCTTGTCCGGATCAAACATCGTTAGATGGATTTGCTGTGAGCCAGCTTCCAGTTTTTGCACAAACTTCGAACGGGTGATGTCAATATTGGATCGCGTCAGCAATGACAAAGGCGTGCTGGATTGTGGATACCGCTGTGGGCCACGGTTCGACTTTCTGTCAAAAACAGCCAGAACCTGCCCATCTGCGACAAGCAATGCAGGCGAGGGCGCGTCATATTCAAACCGCATTTTTCCCGGCTTTTGCAGATAAAACGTCCCCGCAACCGTGGAGCCATCCGCATTCTCTTGCGTAAACCGCGCTGTCGCAGAAACTAGGGAATTCAGATAAGCGTTCAGCTCGTCCACGACGGCACTCTGGGCGCTGGCAACACTGCCAAACGAAACCACAGAGGCGGCACCAATGGCCGTAAGAAAAAATCGTCTGTTCATAACCTAACCATATATCCCGTCCGTGAAATATTAAACCCGCCAATGCAAACATAAGCGGATATTGGCGACTACTGGATTTCCGGCACCAGAATTTCGCGTTTCCCGACATGGTTGGCTTGGCTGACAATGCCGTTCTCTTCCATCTCTTCAACGATCTTGGCGGCCTTGTTATACCCGATCGACAGTTTGCGCTGGATGTAGGAGGTCGAACACTTCCGGTCCCGCGCCACAATCTGCACGGCTTGATCGTAAAGCGCGTTTTCGCCATTTGTATTTCCACCAAGCCCAAGCAACTCATCGATGTTGGCCTCGGCCTCGCCAACCGGCCCCTCGACCACGCCCGATACATACGTCGGTTCGCCCTGCGTTTTAAGGAACTTCACGATTTCCTCAACCTCTTCGTCTGACACAAACGGCCCGTGGACACGCGTTACTTTACCGCCAGCGGCCATGTAAAGCATGTCGCCCATGCCCAGCAGTTGTTCCGCACCCATCTCGCCCAGAATCGTGCGGCTATCAATTTTCGAGGTGACCTGAAACGAAATCCGGGTCGGAAAATTCGCCTTGATCGTACCGGTAATCACATCAACCGAGGGGCGCTGCGTCGCCATAATCAAGTGGATACCCGAGGCCCGCGCCATCTGCGCCAGCCGCATAATGCACGCTTCGATTTCCTTACCGGCCACCATCATCAAGTCGGCCATCTCGTCGACAATAATAACGATGAACGGCATGGTTTCGGGTGTGAATTCTTCCGTCTCGAACACCGGTTCACCGGTTGCATCGTCAAACCCCGTCTGGATCGTGCGCTTGAAACCTTCGCCTTTGGCCAGCGCGGCTTTCACGCGGCCATTGTATCCGTCGATGTTGCGAACGCCCATCTTGGACATCTTGCGATAGCGTTCTTCCATCTCGGACACGGCCCATTTCAGCGCCACAACGGCTTTCTTGGGATCTGTGACCACGGGCGACAACAGATGCGGAATGCCGTCATAAACCGACAGCTCAAGCATCTTGGGATCAATCATGATCATCCGGCATTCCTGCGGGCTAAGCGTATACAAAAGCGACAGGATCATCGTGTTGATCCCCACCGATTTACCCGAGCCAGTCGTACCCGCAATCAACAAATGCGGCATCTTGGCCAGATTCGCTACCACAGGTTCGCCGCCAATATCCTTGCCCAGCGCCAACGGCAGCTGGAACTTGCTGTCACCAAATGCACTAGATGCAATGATCTCGCGGAACAGCACCATTTCGCGGTGGTCGTTAGGCAATTCAATCCCGATAACCGTGCGCCCCGGTATTGTCGAAATACGCGCTGACAATGCAGACATAGATCGCGCGACATCATCCGCCAAGCCGACGACGCGGCTGGCCTTCATACCAGCCTCGGGTTCCAGTTCGTACATCGTGACCACAGGGCCGGGGCGAACCTTGATGATTTCGCCTTTAACGCCGTAATCCTCAAGCACGTTTTCCAGCATCCGCGCATTCTCGTTCAACGCATCGTCGCTTAGCGTGTGGCGCACAATCTCTGTCGGGTTGGACAGAAACGAAATCGGCGGCGTTTCATAACCGTCCTCTTTAGGTTCCAGCGCAAGGCTTGGCTGTTCTTCTTTACGCGCCCGCACAGATTTCGCCGCGCGTTTGGCTGGCTTATGCTGCACGCGCGGATCTGGCTTGATGGGGGGCGTATCGACAACCTCGTCATCATCCCTGTCCGTTGCACGTCGTGCAATCATCGGCGGTTCTTCCGCGCCGCGCTGAACGCCTCCAAGCGTCGGCCCACCTGCATCTTTGCCTTTACGCGCACGTACTGCTGCGGATATCCGTGCGCTCAAACGATCTTCGGATGGTGCTGCGCCGTCCTCGGCATTTGAGGAAACCCGCACTTCGCCAACCTCCCGCCGCTCGGCAGCCTCGGTCGCCCGAACACGCCGATTTTCACGGGCCTTCTTCGCAACGTCCAGCCCCTTGACGCCAAGAAGCGCCAGAACCGCGTATAAAGCGGCAGAAAACTTGACCGTAACCCAGCGCAATCCGAAGTAGGAGGACACAAACCCGCGCCACATTCCCCGCCCACAGATTTTGCATTCAGCCCAGTTCATACCCAACGCATAAGCGCCCAGCAGAATCGTCAGAACCAACAGAACCAACGTCAGAACCAACAGATTGGGCCCAACCGCACCAACTGGCAAAAGCATAAACATCGCGCTGACAGCCGTGTCACCAAAGACACCGCCCAGCCCGTAAATTCCGTCCGACCCGAATTCATACGACCAGCCTGCGGGCGGCACTTGCGTTGCGAAAAACGCAGCGGCAAAGGCAATCATCGGCGGCACGGCAATCGCCCGCCACAACGCGCGTTCCTGCCCGCGGTGCAGCACTAGCCGCAAGCCCCAGACAAAGAATGCCACCGGAATACCATAAGCCGCCCAGCCCAACGCCTTGTGCAACGGGTCGGCAATATACGACCCGACAACACCCAGCATATTTTGCGGGGCGGCGTCCGTCGCCACGAAAAAACTGGGGTCAAACGGCAGATATGTCACCAGCAAGGCTGCAAAAGCCGCCCCGACCAGCACCAGCAAAAATCCCAACGCCTCGGAGCCGCGCTTGCGCAACTTCGTCTCGACCTTGGCTTTCACCGTCCGTTTCCTCTTTTTCGTCTTACCGTTTGTCGCTGCCATTGCCATACCCGAAATTATTTCCCCACACCCATCTGGTCACCCAGAATATCACGGATCGCATAAAGTCCCCGCTCTATTTCCACTTTTTCTGCTACCAAGGCCACTCGAAAATACTCGGCCCCGGGATTGCCGCCACCCAAACGTGGATCGTTTGGTCGTGACAGATATTCACCGGGCAATACTCGTACGCCAGCCTCTTTCCACAATTTCAAAGCGGCCGTTTCCCCGTCGCCAGCCTTAAGCCAAAGAAAGAATCCTGCTTGCGGCGAGGTGTATCCCCCCAAGTTTCCCAGAATTCGGTCCGCCATGTCAAATTTTCGTTTATACATTTCGCGGTTTTTCACGACGTGTGCCTCATCTGCCCACACCGCCGCACTGACCATCTGGATCGGTAGCGGCACAGGCGCCCCCGTATAATTGCGCAATTGCTTCATCGCCGCGATGGAATTTTCGCCACCTGCGGCAAAACCACTACGCAGTCCGGGCAGATTAGAGCGCTTGGATAACGAGTGGAAAACCACCACCCGCTCGGGATCTGCATCCATTTCCTGCACGGCAGTCAACGCACCTGTCGGGGGTGCCTCGCGGTAAATATCGGAATAACATTCATCGGCAAAAATGCGAAAATCATGCTTCTCGGCCAGCGCAATCAGCACCTGCCAATATGCCTTGCTGGCCACAGCCCCCTGCGGATTGGAAGGCGAGCACATATAGACAATCGCAGTGCGCTCCAACAAATCCTTGGGCACGGAGGCAAAGTCGGGCAAAAATCCGTTGTCTTCAGGTGCAGGCACAAACACAGGCTCCGCGCCGACTTGAATCGCTGCCACCATGTAGCATTGATAAAACGGATTAGGCAGTAGAACCACCGGCTGCTGCCCGTTCTTTTCCTCGGGGCACAGGGCGAGGGCGGCATTAAACAGCCCCTCCCGCGTTCCGTTCAAATTCACCACATGTTTATCAGGGTCCACCGACTTCAAATCGAACCGTTTTTCCAACCATGTTGCAATCGCCCCGCGTAACTCCGGCGCGCCATCATTGGGTGGATATTTGTTGAAGCCATCCGCATGGCGCAGCAGTAATTCCGGCACAAAGTCGGGAAACTTGTGCTTGGGCTCGCCAATCGACATATGCAAAACCTCGCCGCCCGCCGGATAAGGGTCCAGCAACGCACGCAAACGTGGAAAAGCATATTCCGGCAGGTTTGAAAACCGTGTAGGATACTGCATATCTGCCTCATACGGGGTCTAATCGCCCCTTGTTTCATTAAGTTTACATGTTTGGCCCCGTCAGGTCCACTACCCTTTCACGACACCCTCCATCGCCACACCCAACCGCAACAACGCCGCTTCGCTGAAGGGTTTAGCCAACGCCGTAATCCCGCAAGTTGGTGTGTCCGTTGGCAGCGTCAGCCCACATAACCCCATCAGGTTTCCTATGCGGGTATTACGCAAAGCCAACAAATTCTCTCTTATGAAATACTCATGATCCGACCGCAGCCGATCAATATCCGGCGGGAGGATTGGCGATGACGGCACCAGCACCGCATCAAACCCTGCCGTGGCCTCGTGGTAAACCGCCTGCAATGCGCGCAACTCTTGCCAGCTCGCGATGTACTCCACTGCCGAATATGCGGCACCGGCACGGAATCGTTCGCGCACTGGCGGGAACATCGCATCAGGGTTCGCCTCGATCTGCTTGTGCCACTGCGCGTAGGCTTCGGATGTAAACAAACAACCCGTCAGCTCCATCGCCCGCTCAACCACGGGTATTTCACCACGCACAATTTCAGCCCCTGCCGCCTGCAAACGCACAACCGCAGCTTCAAACGCCGCCAAGGGTTCGGCCCGACAACCTGGCAAGGCCACCGTTTCCAAAACCATAAACCGCTTACCGACGAGGGAGGCGCCCGACAAGTCGGGCGCGGTTTCGCCCAGCATCACCGCCAGCAATTCAGCCGCATCCTCGACCGAGCGACACAACGGGCCGACTGTATCAAAACTCTCGCAAAGCGGTACAACGCCCTTCGTCGACAGCAATCCATGTGTGGTTTTCAGCCCGACCAGATCATTCCAAGCCGCCGGAACCCGCACGGACCCGCCGGTATCAGACCCGATCCCCGCCGCCGCCAGCCCATAAGCAACCGAGGTCGCCGCCCCGGACGATGACCCCCCCGCCACCAGCGCCGGATCGGTCGAGTTGGGCGGCGTTTCCGTCACCTCGTTCAGCCCAAGCCCCGAAAACGCCAGCTCCGTCATATGTGTCTTGCCAAGGCAAACCATTCCGGCCCGCGTCGCATTCGCCAAAACAACCGCATCCTTTGCCGGCACACGCCCCTTCAACAAAGCGGTCCCCGCCTCGGTCCCCACACCAGCCGTGTCATACAAATCTTTCCAGCTAATCGGCACCCCGTCCAACAATCCTCGCCGCACGCCTTTCTTGGCACGACCGGACGCCGCCGTAGCCTCGGCCCTTGCGCGATCTTCGGTAAGGCGCGCGTAAATACGATCCTTGAATTTGT
>CAKZNY010000204.1 GCA_937132145.1 uncultured Paracoccaceae bacterium
GGCAGCAACTGGCTGGGTCTGCCACGCCGCGAGGCCTATGCCGTGGAGGACATCCGCCTAACACCGCTGGCACCCGGCTGGTTGATCCTGCTGCTGGTGGCCATGCTGTCGATATTCGCGTGGCGGATTGAGGGGCGGTGAAATTGTCATCTTGCTAATGCGGCGTTTTGGTAATACAAAATTACCAATTGCTATAAATGAGGCGCCTTATGGACCTGCCAGAGCCAAATTTCGAGATTATTGCCCGCAAACCACAAATCGTCGCGCGGCTTCAGACTGTGTTGACCCATGACGCAGTGATTTACGACGAACACGAGGTGAAAGCCTATGAATGCGATGGTTTGTCGGCCTACCGCTGCCCGCCGATGATCGTGGTTTTGCCTTCCAGCACTGAAGAAGTTGTTGCCGTTCTGAAAATCTGCCACGCCGAGGGGGTGCCTGTTGTGCCGCGCGGCTCTGGCACCTCGCTTTCGGGTGGGGCGTTGCCCACGGCAGATTCGGTGGTTCTGGGGGTCTCGAAACTTAACAAGGTTTTGGAAACCAACTACGATGACCGCTATATTCGCGTGCAGGCCGGACGCACCAATCTGTCGGTGACGGGCGCGGTCGAGGCACACGACTTCTTCTATGCCCCTGATCCCTCTAGCCAGTTGGCCTGCGCGATTGCGGGTAATATCGCCATGAATTCCGGCGGCGCGCATTGCCTGAAATATGGTGTGACCACGAACAACCTGCTGGGCGTGAAAATGGTCACGATGGAAGGCGAGGTGCTGGACATCGGCGGCGCGCATCTTGATGCGGCGGGCTATGATCTGCTGGGGCTGATTTGCGGTTCTGAGGGCCAACTAGGTGTCGTGACCGAGGCGACTTTGCGGATTTTGCACAAGCCCGAAGGCGCGCGGCCTGTGTTGATTGGCTATGACAGTAACGAGGTCGCGGGGGCTTGTGTGTCCGACATTATCAAGGCGGGCGTTCTGCCTGTGGCGATTGAATTTATGGACCGCCCTGTGATCCGCGCCGCCGAAAAATTCGTAAACGCGGGGTATCCCGATGTGGAGGCGTTGTTGATTGTCGAGGTCGAGGGTTCGGCGAGCGAAATCGACGAGCAACTGGCCCTGATTTGCGCAATCGCCAAACGCCATAATCCGGTGGAGCTGCGCGAAAGCCAAAGCGAGGAAGAATCCGCCACCATCTGGAAAGGCCGCAAAGCCGCGTTCGGGGCGATGGGGCAAATAAGTGATTACATGTGTCTGGACGGCACGATTCCGGTTAGCCAACTGCCGTTTGTCCTGGGCCGCATTGCCGAGATGTCCGAAGAATACGGGCTGGCGGTGGGCAATGTTTTCCACGCAGGGGATGGCAATATGCACCCGTTGATTTTGTATGATGCGAACAAGGAAGGCGACCTTGAGCTTTGCGAAAAAATGGGTGCGGAAATCCTGAAACTATGTGTCGAGGTTGGCGGTTGCCTGACCGGCGAACACGGTGTGGGCATTGAAAAGCGCGACCTTATGGGTACGCAATACACCGATGCGGACATCGAAATTCAGCTTGGCGTGAAGGACGTATTTGACCCTAAATGGTTGCTAAACCCCGCCAAAGTATTCCCGCTAACTTTGACCGAGAGCCGGAGAGCATCATGAACCCGACAAGTGAGACTGAACTGGCCGAAGCGATCGCCTCGGCAAAAGGGCCGTTGCGGATTGTTGGCGGTGATACACGCAAAATCGGGAATCCGGTTGAGGGCGAGGCCCTTCACACCTCCGGTCTAAGTGGCATCACTTTATACGAACCGGGCGCCCTGACGCTTGTTGCGCAAGCCGGCACACCACTGGCCGAAATCGAAGCGGCACTGGCATCCGAAAACCAGCGCTTGCCGTTCGAGCCAAACGACATGCGTGCGCTCTTCGGCACCAAGGGGCAATCCACAATTGGCGGCGTCGTGGCCACCAACGCCTCCGGCCCGCGCCGCATTCAGGCAGGCGCGTGTCGTGACAGCGTGATTGGTGTGCGGTTTGTGGATGGGCAAGGGCAAATTCTGAAAAATGGCGGGCGGGTGATGAAGAACGTCACCGGCTATGATCTGGTCAAACTGATGACCGGCAGCCACGGCACGCTAGGCGTTTTGTCCGAGATTTCCTTCAAGGTTTTACCCGCACCCGAGGCCACCGCGACCGTAATGATTGACGGTCAATCGGATGAAGAAGCCGTTGCGACCATGTCCGACGCCCTCGGTTCTCCGTTCGATGTGAACGGGGCGGCGCATGTTGCAGGTCAGACGGTTATCAGGGTCGAAGGCTTGGCGGGTTCTGTTAAATATCGTGCGGCGGAACTGGTGAAAAAGCTGGGCGGCGAGGTCGTGGATTTCGACTGGACCACGGTGCGCGATGTGCTGCCATTTGCAAATCAAACGGGCGATGTCTGGCGTTTCTCGGTCAAGCCCTCGGACGGCCCGAAACTTGGGGCGGCCTTGCGGGAAACCGGCGCAGAAGTGATTTATGACTGGGGCGGCGGGCTGGTTTGGGCGCTTTCCACAGGCGGTGACATGCGCGGATTGATGGGGGACATCGCGGGTCATGCGACGCTGATACGGGGCACGGGCTATCCGGTATTCCACCCTGAATCGACGGGCATCAGGCTGCTGAACGAGGGGCTGCGAATGAAGTTCGACCCTCGCAATATTCTAAACGTAGGGCGTATGTAGATGCAGACGAATTTTACTGACGAACAGTTGAAAGACCCGGGGATCAAGCGGGCGAACGAGATTCTTCGCTCCTGCGTTCACTGCGGTTTCTGCACGGCGACTTGTCCGACGTATCAGATCTTGGGGGATGAACTCGATAGCCCCCGTGGGCGAATTTACCTGATCAAGGATATGCTGGAAAATAATCGCATACCGGACGAAAAAACCGTTCTGCATATCGACCGCTGCCTGTCCTGCCTTGCCTGCATGACCACCTGCCCGTCGGGCGTGCACTATATGCATCTTGTGGATCATGCGCGCGAATACATTAACAATAATTATAAACGCCCGCTGGCAGATCGCGCCATGCGGTTCGTATTGTCGAAAATCCTGCCCTATCCCAACCGTTTCCGGCTGTCGATTTATGGCGCGTGGATGGCAAAGCCGTTCAAGTTCGCCCTGCCTAAGATGCTAAGAGCAATGGTGGATTTCGCGCCTGACAAGATGCCTCCGCCCAGCCCGATGGACAAACCGCAGGTGTTTCCCGCCCAAGGTACGCGCCGCAAGCGTGTGGCCTTGATGACCGGCTGTGCGCAACGTGCCCTTGATACTGACATTAACGAGGCGACCATCCGCCTGCTAACCCGCCACGGTTGCGATGTTGTGATCGCGCGCGGCATGGGGTGTTGCGGGGCATTGACGCATCACATGGGCAAAACGAACGAGAGCCATAAGTCGGCTGCGCGCAACATTTCGGCATGGATGGCCGAGTTTAACGGCGAGGGGCTGGATGCGATTGTCATCAACACCTCCGGCTGCGGGACGACCGTGAAGGACTATGGGTATATGTTCCGCAATGACCCGCTGGCCAAGGATGCCGCCACCGTGTCAGGTCTGGCCCGTGACATCACCGAGGTTATGTCCGACCTTGGTCTCGAAAATGTCGAGAAGCGCGCGCTGCGGGTTGCCTACCACTCGGCCTGCTCATTGCAACACGGGCAACAGATCAAACTTGAGCCTAAGCGGTTGCTGGCGCAGGCCGGTTTCACCGTTCTTGAACCCGAGGATGCGCATCTTTGTTGTGGCTCGGCTGGCACATATAACCTGATGCAGCCTGAAATTTCCGGCGAGTTGAAAGACCGTAAAGTGGCCACGCTGGAAGCAACCGATCCGCAGATCATTGCCGCTGGTAATATCGGTTGTATGATGCAAATCAGCTCCGGCACAGAAATCCCGATGGTTCACACCGTCGAGCTTCTGGACTGGGCGACGGGTGGTCCGAAACCCGCAAAACTGGGTGAAAATTTCTAGGGATTAACGGTGCAGATTAAAGGCGCATTCATTCAGCATATCGGGGTCGTGCGCGATCGCGGCTCCAAATATGCGGTGAGCGCTGGTCGTGTTAGCAGCGACGCCGACATCAAGAATTTTCTCAAACGTCTCAAGAAGGCCAAGAAATTTGCCAAGGCCACCCACAACACATGGGCCGCCCGCCTGTCTGACGGCACCGAGATCAAGAACGACGACGGCGAGGGCGGTGCAGGCATGATCATCCTGCAAATGATGGCCCGCGAGGGGATTGAGGACGCAATAATCGTCGTCACCCGCTGGTACGGCGGCACGCATCTGGGCGGCGATCGGTTCCGGCATGTGAAAACCTCTGTTCAGCATTTGTTCGATGCGGTAAGGTCGGGTGAATCCTAGGAACGGAACGCTCGAATGCTCGCTGATTACGTGATACAAATCCAAAATGACCCCGCTTTGATGGCCCTGATAGGCGCTATTTTTGTGATCGTGGGGTTGCTGATCTGGCGGCGCGCTGGCCCTTTGTCGGCGGCAAAGACCGAAGTGGAATTGCTTGAAAACAAGGCGACTGAACGAGGCCAACAACTGGTCGAGATGCGCGAAGAAATGGTGCGGTTTACGGCCCTGAAAGAACAGTGGCAGGCGGATTACTCCGAATTGAACGCCGCGCGGGCCATGATCAGCACCCAAAAAGCCGACATTGCAAGTTTAAATGCAACTCTTGAGCATCAGCGCGTGACCGATGGCACCTTGAAAGAACAGTTTGCGAACCTTGCTAACGAGGTGATGAAATCGCAATCCGCCGACTTCAAGAAAGCAAATGCTGAACAGTTGAAACATGTTCTGGAGCCATTGAAAGACAACATAGATTCGTTCAAAAAAGAACTTCGCGGTGTGCATGAAGGTGCGGGTAAAGAGCGGGTGGAATTGTTAACGATTATTAATGAGCTGGCAAAGCAAAGTCAGAATGTTTCGGATCAGGCTCATAATTTGACGCAAGCCTTGAAGGGTGACAGCCAGAAGCAAGGCGCGTGGGGCGAGATTATTCTTGCTCGTATTCTGGAGAGCAGCGGTTTGCGCGAGGGGGAAGAATACGAAACGCAGACCACATTCAGAGACGAAGAAAACCGCAATAAACGCCCTGATGTTATAATTAACTTTCCTGATGGCAGACGGTTGATTGTTGATTCCAAGGTGTCGCTGGTCGCTTATAACGAAGCTGTGAACGCTGTGGACGATGAAGTAAGAGCACGCAAAATGAAGGAGCATATTGCCTCGGTTAAGCGCCACATCGATGATCTTTCGGGCAAGAATTATCCTGAGCTGGATGATAGCACGGCAAATTACGTAATCCTGTTTATGCCAATAGAAAGTGCGTTTTCTGAAGCAGTTCGGGCCAATTTGACCGACTACGCGATCCGGAAAAATGTCGGGCTGGCGTCTCCGACAACGCTGACAGTTATGCTGCGAACCGTAGAAGAACATTGGTCTGTGGAGCGGCGAAACAAGAACGCGCTTGAGATCGCCGTTGAGGCCGGGAAAATGTACGATAAATTTTACGCGTTTCTGGAAGATATGACCAAACTGGGAAACCAGATGAAGACAGCACAGGGGACATATGGCAAAGCCATGAATAAACTAACCGAGGGGACGGGAAATTTGGTGGGGCGTGCAAAAAGCTTGAAAGCCCTCGGGGCAGATGCGAAAAAACAGATCATAATGGAAAATGAATCCGCGGACGATTCACGCTTGTTAAATCCCCCAGACACCCCCTCTTGAAACCCTGAAAACCACGCATATGTATCACGTATCGGATGCCGCTAACGGGTCCGGTGCTTGACTACAGGCCTGTCCATGTCGGAGGGCCAAACCACGTATCGCTCTAAAGGAGGATGCTTTATGCGTACTTATGATCTAACCCCGCTTTACCGTTCCACTGTCGGTTTCGACCGTTTGGCCAGCATTATGGACAACGTGAAATCGCTGGATTCCAGCCAAAGTGGCTACCCCCCATATAACATCGAGAAAATTGGCGATGATGCCTACCGCATCTCTATCGCTGTCGCCGGATTCACCGACGCTGACCTTTCAATCGAGGCCCGCGACGGTCAACTTGTCATCGCTGGTAAGAAGGTTGCCGAGGAAAAAGAGGTTAACTACCTCCACCGTGGCATCGCGACCCGTGCGTTCGAAAAACGGTTCCAGCTGGCTGACCACGTTCGTGCCACCGGTGCGACAACTGAAAACGGGTTGTTGCATGTTGAGTTGGTGCGCGAAGTGCCCGAAGCCCTGAAACCCCGCAAGATCGAGATCGTCGCGGGCGGTCAGATTGATGGCTCCATCGATGTATAAGCAGACTTAACTAGCTGTTCACATGCCCGCTCCGAATTTCTCGGGGCGGGTTTTTGCCTACCGCCGCATAATTTCGTGCGAAAACGCCATGCCTCTGTTAGCATTCCGGTAACCGGATTGTCGGAGGGACAGTATGCAATTTCGTTTCAAGCATTTAGCAACCGCCTTAACACTTTCAATGGCGGCAATGGCAGGCGGCGTTTCGGCGGCCGATCTGGCGCTGATTATCAGCAATGGTGACTACGACAATCTGCGGGACGAGGGCCGGATTTCGCGCAAACACGCCAGTCTTGTCGAGGCGTTCCGCGCGAACGGTTTCGAGGTGATCGAGGGTGTAAACCTGACGCGGCTGGATATGCTTGGGCTGATGAAGCGGGCTGGCAGCATTAGCGGGGCGGTGGATAACCTCGTTATTGTGCTGTCTGGAAACATCGTGAACGACGGCCAGCAGACGTGGATTCTGCCCGTCGATATCGCTGGCGATACCATGATTGATGCGGCGTTCGGCGCCCCGACATTGCAGACATTTCTGGCATTGGCTGGTGGCAAGCCGGGGCGCGCCTCCGTATTTGTTGGTATCAGCGATGTTGATCCTGCCAGCAGCAGCGGCTTGAAATCGGGGCTTGCCGACGCGGATATTCCCCAAGGCGTGCTGATGGTAAGCGGTCCGGCGAATAAAATCGAAGCACTGTTGCGCGATGACCTGATTGGCAGCAATCGCCCGATGTCCGATATTTTGGCCAACCCCTCGGCTGTGGAGGTCGCGGGGTATGTTTCACCCGATAACGGCCTGACTGGCCCCTCGGCCACACCCCAAACACCGACGCCGGGTAACTGGGTGGATTTCGTAGCCGAACAAACCCTTTGGGCGGTTGCCAACAAAAGTAACAATCGCGATGATCTGGAAGAATACCTCCGCCGATTCCCGAACGGAATTTACGCGCAAGCGGTACGGGCGCGTCTGGCGACTATCGCCCCCGCTATCGTTGGCCCAACACCGGAAGAGGCCGAAGCAGCGCTTAGGCTAAACCGTGCGGAACGCCGTGCTATTCAGACCAACCTGACGTTGCTGGGGTACGATACGCGCGGCGTGGACGGCATTTTTGGTAGGGGTTCCCGCGCCGCGATTGCCGCGTGGCAATCCCGCCAGCGACTTGATGCAACGGGATATCTTACGGGCCCGTTAATCGAGCGGCTAAACGAGCAGACTGAAACCGAGCGGGCCATTCAGCAAGTTGCGGATAAGCGGTATTGGGATGCTGTTGGTGCAAGTAGAAGGCAGGCAGATCTGGAGGCGTATCTGGACCGCTACCCTGCCGGAATTTACGCCGATGAGGCGCGGGAATATCTGGCTGTATATGAGGCCGAAGAACACACGCGTTTAGACAATGACGCATGGAGCGCTGCCGTCGCCGGCAATACCGCCAACAGCTACCGCGCCTATCTGGCCAAATTCCCGCAAGGGATTTATGCGACCGTGGCCAAGCAACGAATCGAGGCGCTCGATCCTGACGAAGCAAACGATGTAAGCGCCGCCCAAGCTGGCGAGGCGCGCCTTAACCTGAACGTGAGCACCCGCCTGTTGATCGAGAATCGTTTGAAAAGCGCGGGCTTTAACCCGGGCCGTGTGGACGGTGTGTTTGACAGCGATACGCGCAGGGCGATCAAAAAGTTCCAGAAGAACCGCGGCCTAAACCGCACAGGCTATATTGATGCCGCAACGGTGCGCGCGCTGCTTTTGCGCTAACCGAAAACAAAAAAGCCACGCTATCCAGCGCGGCCTTTTCTAAATTCGAAATGTAGGGGCGTATCAGCCCTGACGTGCCTTGAAACGTGGGTTCGTTTTATTGATCACGTACACACGGCCCTTACGGCGAACAACGCGACAATCGCGGTGACGCGCCTTAAGGGAGCGAAGCGAATTTTTGACTTTCATAGTCTCTCTCCTATCAGCGGCGCGTTTTGCGCCTGGTTTATCTTGGTCTCCATCCCCACGCGGGTGGGTAATGGTGGGTATAACTGGGATCGAACCAGTGACCCCTTCGATGTCAACGAAGTGCTCTCCCGCTGAGCTATACACCCGAAAAGCAACAAGTGCTGCGTAAAGCAACACTCATGTGGGCTGTCTATAAAAGGAGTCGCGATAGGGTTCAAGGTCTTTTCGAAAGAACCTGTCTGCGGTATTGTTGTGTTAACGGCATCTGAAGGAAGATATTGACGATGAGCGATATTTACACCCTGAAAACCCCTAAAAACCCGCATTCCTGCGTGGTTTTCAACTCGCCGCATAGCGGATCGGACTATCCGGTGGATTTTTTGGCGTCGACGAAACTTGATTCGGCGGCCATTCGCAGTTCCGAAGACGCTTTTGTTAACGAATTATTCATGGATGCCCCCGAATATGGCGCGCATCTTCTGTTGGCTCACGCGCCAAGGGCCTTCATTGATCTTAACCGCAACGCAAACGAGCTGGACCCCGCCATTGTGCAAGCGGCCAAACGTGCGCCTGCCAACCCGCGCATTGCGGCGGGGCTGGGCGTGATTCCGCGTGTTGTGGCCAACGGGCAAGTCATTCGTACCGGCAAGATTTCGTTGTTAGAGGCCCAACAACGCATCGCCAAGTACTACACCCCCTATCACAATTGCCTGCGAAACCTGATTGACCAGCAACGCAAAGCGCATGGTATGGCGGTGCTGATTGATTGCCACTCGATGCCACAGCGATCGCTGGATGCGGCCCCGCTGGTGCGCGGAAAAAAGCCGGACATAATTCTGGGCGACAGGTTTGGTTTATCCTGTGATCGCTGGATTATGGATTCGGCCACGCAGATATTCGCGGCGGCCGGTTTTGTCGTCGCCCGAAACGCTCCTTTTTCTGGCGGATATATCACCCAGCATTACGGTCGCCCGTCCAAGGGTGTGCACGCTTTTCAGGTCGAGATTAACCGCGCGCTTTACATGGACGAGATCCTGATTGAGCGGGCTGACAACTTTGATGAAATCCGCGCAACCCTGTCCGAAGTTACCCGTAAACTCGCCCAAATCGGGCCAATGTCTGGCGTGCTTGCTGCGGAGTGATCGGGCCCAAAAAAAGGCCGCACAAGCGGCGGCCCAAGTCTAGGGAGGAAATAACTTCCAAACTGGAAGTCGGCGATAAAATCATATCGCATAAAATGAATATGACGATGCGGCGCAGCAAAGTCAATTGTGCAGCGCAATATAAACCCTATTATCCGCGGATATGTGCTATTTTTGCAACCCGCGACCCTTAAATATAGCGGAACTACCGTATTTTGCCCGAATTTTGTCGGTTGCGCGCTCCACTGCCGCACGTTTGGGGGCACTTCTGTCCAGCAAATCTCCGGCAAAATCTGCATCGGCGGCGTCTGTAAGCCCGCTAATGCCCACCCCGATCAGCCGAAACGGCCCGTTTGGCAGCTCGTTTTCCAACATAGGCCGCGCCGTTTCATAGATAACATCGGCCAGTTGCGTCGGTTCACTTAACGTAAACCGCCGCGTTAATTGCCGGAAGTTTGCGGTCTTCAGCTTCAACGTTACGATCTTGCCCGCGATATCCCGCGCCTTGGCCCGATCCGCCACTTGTTCCGTCAGCCGCCACAATTGCCCGTCCAGAATTTCGGCACTGGAAGTGTTTTTGTTAAACGTCGTTTCCTTGGAGATACTTTTCACGGGTGCGCGGTTCGAAATCCGCCGCCGATCCTCGCCGCGCGCCAGATGATACAGGCGCTCGCCCATGCTGCCGTACCGCTCCGACAGGTCCTTGCGGTCGCGCCGTGTAATGTCGGCAATGGTTCTGATCCCGTCCCGCTCCAACGTCTGGCGCATGGCCGCGCCAACGCCCCAGATAATCCCGACCTTCTGCTTTTGTAAAAAATCAAACGTCTCGGCCTTGCCGATCACCGACATCCCGCGCGGCTTGTCCAGATCCGACGCAATCTTGGCCAGAAACTTGTTGTGCGACAGCCCGACGGAGCCGGAAATCCCCAGCTCCTCCTCCAACCGTTGCACAAGACGGGCCATTTGCACAACGGGTGGCGCGCCGTACAGGCGTTCGGTTCCGCTCAAATCCAGAAACGCCTCGTCCAGCGATAGGGGTTCGATCACGGGTGTCAGGTCCTGCATCATCGCGCGAATGGCGCGGCTGACCTCAACATAAACCGACATACGGCCGGGCACGACGACCGCTTCGGGGCACAGCTTGCGCGCCTGAAACATCGGCATGGCAGACCGCACACCCTTGATGCGGGCGATATAGCAACAGGTCGAAACCACGCCGCGAGTGCCCCCGCCGACGATCACCGCTTTGTCTTTCAACGCCGGATTATCGCGTTTCTCGACCGAGGCGTAAAACGCGTCGCAATCCATATGTGCGATGGAAAGCTCGTATAATTCAGGGTGGCTAATAATGCGCGGCGAGCGACATTCCGGGCAGCGCGAACCGCCCGTAAACGTGGTCAGGCAATCGCGGCACAGGCTGGGAAGGTTCAATTCCACGCGATCCATCGCCCATGAAAATCCATACGCCCCAGATCACGGGTTTCGCCGCCGGGCCACAGGTTCAACGTAATCGCAGCACTGCCTTTTTGCGCGTCGGGTTCTGCCCGCAGCCATGCCAGCGGTGCGTCGCGCGTGGCCTCTGCCCCCGCCGCGAATATCATCGCTTCGCCCGTCGCCTGATCCATATGCGACAAGTATTGCCACATGATGGTGTGGTAAATCACCCGCGTCGCGCCCACTTTCGGCGTCAATCGCCGTTCCAGAAATGATAGCGCATCCTCTTGCAAAACAGTCCTGCCGGTCTGGCATGCAAGGTCAATCGCCAGCTTCGTGTTTTCAATCCGCAAAGTCTGATCCGGCCAGATGTAGGAAAGCAACCGAAGGCGGTCGTCGGGATTATTCGGGTTCAGCGGCTTGATATCGCAGCCCTCGCGGTCGATTACCTTAACATCAGCCATCGGCGGCAACGGCCCGCGCCACTCAGGTGTAAGGCGAATTGCTGCATCCGCTGGTCCCCAAACCTGCCCGCCAATCTCCATCGCGAACAGGTCCCAGTTCAGGTTCAACCCCGCACTCGCCCCGATTTCCGACATCGACAGCGGCAAGCCAGTTTCCTTGGCAATCAGATGAAATCCCGGGATCAGCGCGTTCGATCGGCGGATTTCATTGGTTTGCGGTGGTGATTTCATCCACTCGATGATGTGATCGGGATGCGCCCGCATGGCGCGCTCAACCGCCACCCAAAGCGTATCACCATCCACCTGATTAGGCGGGTAAACCGACGCCAAACCATCGTCCAGCCCCAGCAAAACGACCGAGTGCATCGCCCCCGCCAACCGCAACGCAACTGCGCCAGATCGGAACGTGTCATAGCTCGGCCAGCCGTGCAGGTGTGCACCGACTGGATGGTCATCGCTTAAATTCAAAGCCACTTGCCGCAACAACATCGCCGTGAATGGCGAGTCCAGATTTTCGCAAGCATCGGCCTGCGAATTGAAGGCATCGGGCAGTTGGATCATCCAAACTTGTCCTTCAACTTTTGAAATGCCGAGCGCGTATCCTCCACTTCCACAGGTGCCGCCACCTGCGGCTTGGGTTTCGCAACATTTGATGGCCGCGCGGGTACAACCCTTAAGGCCACCGCGTTCATAAAACGCGCGGCGTCCCCGTCTGCCAGATGCGGGGCGCCATCCCCGATTCCTCGCAGCACATCGTCCAGCCATCCAGCATCCGCCTTGGCGAAATCGTGTAGCACATAAGCCGACACACGGTCCTTATGCCCCGGATGCCCGATGCCCAGTCGCACCCGTTGGTAATCTGGCCCGATATGCTGGTGCATGGAACGCAACCCGTTGTGTCCCGCGTGCCCGCCGCTCATTTTCACCCGACATTTACCGGGCGCTAAATCAAGTTCATCGTGGAATACGGTGATGTCAGAGGGGTCCAGCTTAAAGAACCGCATCGCCTCGCCAACGGATTGTCCGGACAGGTTCATGAAGGTCTCGGGCTTCAGCAATATAATCTTTTCGCGCCCCAAACGCCCCTCGGAAAGCTTCCCCTGAAATTTTGAACGCCACGGGGTGAAACCGTGGTCGGATGCGATCTGGTCCAGCGCCATAAACCCGATGTTGTGACGGTTGCCCGCATATTTTGAACCGGGGTTACCGAGGCCAACGAAAAGTTTCATGATTGTTCCTTAAACGAAAAACGCGCCACCCGAGGGCAGCGCGTATTCTTTAGCATAAAGATTTGGGGGTGGGAATTACTCCTCGCCGCCCTCGTCTTCGCCACCGACAACCTCTACGGCATCGACTGCTGTTTCATCCTCGACCTCGTCCTCATCAGCTGCACCACGTGGCGCTGCGATGTTGGCAATAACGAAGTCACGATCCGTAATCATCGGGCGCGTGCCTTCCGGCAACGTGATGTCGGACATGTGGATTGTGTCACCCATTTTAACTTCAGCCAGATCCACTTCGAGGTGGTCAGGAATGTTGTTCGCGGTAACTTTAAGTTCTACCTCGTTACGAACAACGACCAGCGTGCCGCCGGCTTTTAGACCAACGGATGTTTCCTCGTTCAGGAACAGCACAGGGATCTGAAGGTTGATGCGGGATTTGCCGGACAGACGCAGGAAGTCTACGTGGCGCGGCAGGTCTTTAACGACGTCGCGCTGAACGCCACGACAGATCACGCGTTGCTCTTTACCATCGACGACGAGCGTCAGAAGGGTGGACAGGAATCCGCCTGCCTTCAGCATTTTGAAAAGTTCGTTGAACTTGACGGTGATCGCGACGGGCTCTTCGCCGCCACCATAAATTACTCCGGGCACAAGGTTGTTACGACGTGCTGCGCGGGCGGCCCCCTTGCCAGTTCCTGCGCGTACCGAAGCTGCGAGAGTTGTGTTCTCAGCCATTTGGAATTCTCCTAAAATTAAATACCGGCGATCCTCCAAGGGTGTAAGCGCCGAACGAAGTTGGCCGTATAGGCGGTTTTAGCCCGGATGTGAAGAAGATTCGTAAAGGCTCGATAATTCGCGCCGCATCCCCACTTAACCGCACAAACATCCCCTTGCAGTTTTGCGCTCCCTTTACGAAAAAGACAACCGCCGAGCGCAGCGAGGCTTGGCCCAACCGGAGGGCGGGAGCCATCTTCCCGTATTCACCCGAGCAACAAACCCCTCCCGCCCGTCAGAACTTCCATTTGCAAGCAAATGGAAGTCTTCCCGTTGGGCCAAGCCTCGCTACGCTCGGCGGGTGTGCCAGATTGTTTATGGTTTCTCGAACCGTCCG
>CAKZNY010000205.1 GCA_937132145.1 uncultured Paracoccaceae bacterium
GATTTGGCGACGGGGCAAGCAGGGCGCGTCAGTCCCAAAGACATTACACTGTTCAAAAACGGAGGCGGCGCGCATCTGGATTTGATGACCGGCCAAATGATTCTGAAAGCGTGGCGGACAATCGCTACCTGAACTAGACTTTATAGCTAACCGCCGAGCGAAGCGAGGCCTGGCCCAACGGGAAGGAAACGATCTTTGATCGTGACGAACCGGCGGGAGAAATCCTTTTGTCGTCTATCAAGAGCAGCACTCCCGCCCTTCGGTTGGGCCAAGCCTCGCTTCGCTCGGCGGGAGTTTATGATGTTAAACTTCAGGACCCAAGTTTAAGCCGCCTTAAAGGTCATGGCCAAACCGTTAATGCAGTGGCGTTTGCCGGTGGGTGCGGGGCCGTCGTCGAATACATGGCCTAGGTGGCCACCACAGCGGCGGCAATGTTCCTCGGTGCGTTTGGAGAACAGCGTGTTGTCCGCTTTGAAGCGAACATTGCCCTCGATTACATCCCAGAAGCTTGGCCAGCCGGTGCCGCTTTCGTACTTGGTTTCTGATCTGTAAACGGGCAGGTCGCAGCCGGCGCAATGGAATGTGCCAACACGGTTTTCCGTCAACAAATCGCTGCTTTCGCCTTTTAGGCTGTTCGTAAACGGGCGCTCGGTTTTTGCCTTGCGAAGCACTGCGAAACGGGCGGGGGTTAACAAGGCCTTCCATTCCGCAGTTGTGCGCATGATTTCGAAGGTTTCGGTGGCGGCATTTGCGCTTAACCCACCGAAGGCGGCGAGGCCGATGGTGGCGGTTGATGTCGTGATGAAAGTGCGGCGGTTTAACATTGTGTGTCCTTTGGTGTGAATATTCTTAACCCTTATATAGGGGCGAATTATGTTTCACGGGGTCACATGTTCTCGACCAATGCGTGAGGATCAGGCGAGTGGCAGCGTGATGCGGAAAACAGCACCGGGGGCGTTTTCCTCGACCGTTAAGTCGCCGTTAAGGTTTCGCATAATCTCGAGGCTGATGGGCAGGCCGAGGCCCGCGCTGCCAGCCAAAGTGATTTCTGACAGGCGCGAGAATTTCTCGAAGACTTTCTCGCGATCCTCATTGCGGATGCCGGGGCCGTTGTCCGCGACACCGATTATGGCGATTTTGCCGACCTTGCGTGCCGTGATCCTGATTTCGGGGTTCTCGGCGCGCCCGTATTTGATCGCATTGGAAATAAGGTTAATGAAAACCTGTGCAAGCCTGTCGAAATCGGCGGTGACCATTATGTCTTCAGAAATATTACGTGTGATTTTAACATCCGCCGACGCACGTAAACCTTCGCTACTGGCAAGGGCGCTGTCGATGACAGTATTCAAAGATATAGGCTCCAACTGCCAGTTCACACGACCGCTCTCGAGAAAACTGAGGTCGAGGATTTCATCCAGCAGGCGTGTCAGGCGTTGGCTCTCGGTATTAATGATGTCAACGAAGCGTTTGGATTGTTCCGATGATATATCGTCCGTATCCCGAAGAATTTCCGCGAATGATCTTATGGAGGTCATCGGGGTTCGCAGCTCGTGGCTGATCTGGGACAGAAACGCGTCTTTCTGTGCGCCTAGTTCCGTTAACTTCGCGTTAGCTTGGCGCAGTTTGTGGGAGGATTCGGCCAGCTCGCGCGATTGAACTTCAAGCTGCTGGGAATACTCCATCACCTGCGCTGTTTCGTCGGCGATTTTCATGAGTTCCTCGACCGACACGGTGCCGCCGCCCGCAATCTGCGATACCATTGCATGGGCAGAGGCGGCGCCGACGCTACCGGCCAGCTCGCGCTCAAGCCGCTCGATGAACTTGTCTGTCGGATCAGGCAGGCCTGCCGGTTTGCCCTGTTCACCAGCGGCTTGTGTGAACAGGCGGTGGGCATGCGTGGTGCCAAGGATGCGTTGCGCAAGGGTGAACAGGTCTTCCGATGTGGCGGATCGTCTGATGACAATACCGGCACTGCCCCCCGCGGTTTGGCGGAAAACATCTACGAATTGTGCGCCCTGGATGCGTTCCAGTTGGCGCGGCGTTACGACCAGGGATAGGCCGACAAATAGGGCGATGTTGATCCCGAGGGACCAGAACAGCGAGTGCACCAATGGGTCATACCCCGCCAGCCCGAACAATTCTTGCGGGCGTAGCCACAAAAGGCCAAAGGGGCCGTTTTCGATGACATTGGAACTTAGCAGGAAGGAGCCCTCAAAACTGGGCAGGAACAAGGTGTAGGCCCAGATGATAAAGCCAACAATTAACCCTGCCAGCGCGCCCGTTCGTGTGGCGCTGCGCCAGAATATGCCGCCAATCAGGCTAGGCAGGATTTGGGCGACGCCTGCAAAGGCGATCAGGCCGATCGAGGCCAGTGCGTTTGAACCACCCGTCAGGCGGAAGTAGAAATACCCAAGCAACAGCAATCCTGCGATGCTGACGCGACGACTTAGCAGCAAAACGTTGCGAACGTCCCCGCTGGTGGCAATACGCCCTTTGCTGGAACTGATCCATAGAGGCATGACGATGTGGTTGGATACCATCGTTGAAAGCGCGATGGCAGCGACGATCACCATGGATGTCGCGGATGAAAATCCGCCGAGAAAGGCGAAGAGCGCCAAGGCGTTTTGTCCTTCTGCCAAGGGCACGGTTAGGACGAAAAGATCGGGGTTGGAGCCTGCCGGCAAAAGGGATTGTCCGGCGATGGCGATTGGTAACACAAACAGGCTCATCAAAAATAGGTACAGCGGGAAGGCCCAGCTGGCGACGGACAAGTGCCGCTCGTCCAAGTTCTCGACGATGGTTACCTGAAACATGCGGGGCAGGGTTATGATGGCGGTGGCGGACAGGAAGGTCAGCGCGACCCAGCGTTTGCTGAATATGCGATCAGCTTGCAACATATCGGGCGACATGCGCGAGAAAATATCGGCGGGGCCATCAGCGATACCCCATACGACGAATATGCCGACGGCGAGCAGGGCGAAGAGTTTGACGACAGCTTCTAGCGCGATGGCGGTGACCACACCGTGGTGGCGCTCGTTTGCGTCTACGTTGCGGGTGCCAAACAGGATGGTGAACAGGGC
Organism: uncultured Paracoccaceae bacterium; assembly: GCA_937132145.1. GTDB lineage: Bacteria > Pseudomonadota > Alphaproteobacteria > Rhodobacterales > Rhodobacteraceae > NORP23. Next base: position 3,081 of record CAKZNY010000205.1, read on the forward strand.
GAGGACGGCGGCGATCCAGAAAGCCGACACTTTTCCATCAGCGAATCCGGTGCCGTCAGAGGGGGAGAAAACCGAAAAACTGGTGGTGATCGATTGCAGTTGTAGCGCGATATAGGGGGTGGAGCCGATCACGGCCAGCAGCGTGACGACCACTCCGAGGGTGGCGCTTTTGCCGTAGCGCGACGATATAAGGTCAGCGATGGAGGTGATGCGCTGTGTCCGCCCGATCCGCAGCAGCTTGCGCAGCAACCACCACCAGCCGATGAATACCAGCGTTGGGCCAAGGTAAATGGTGACGAACTCCAACCCGTTGCGGGCTGCGGACCCTACTGCACCGTAGAATGTCCATGCCGTACAATAAACCGAGATCGAAAGCGTGTAGACCAATGGAGAGCGCAACCACCCAAGGCGGCCAGCACGGGCGCGGCGTTCGGCCCAAAAGGCGACGGCGAATAGCAGGGCAACATAAGCGGCGGCGGCTGCGACCAGAAAGTTGAACGTTAACACGTCAGTTGCCCTCGTCGCCTTTGGTTAGAAGGCGGGACATGCGTGCCGCCAAAATGATTAGCAAGAACCAGAAGCCGAAGATGAACAGAAACGGCAAGGGGGCGCCGAAGATCAGCACGTCTTTTGTGAAAATCGTGAAGATCGGTGTGATGAATATGACGATGCCGAAGATTGGTAGAACAAGAGCCGCATCTTGACGGCGACGGCGGCGAAAGGCGCGTTCGGCAAGATCGGGCGGGCGTTTGTCTGTCATGCAAGCATTTCCTGAACTGTAGCGACGATTTCGGCGTTGGCGAAAGGCTTGGTCATGAAACGGGTCACGCCAATGTCTTCAGCGGTTTGGCGATCACGGGCTTGGCCTTTGGCGGTTAACATCAGAACATGCGGCCCCTCCGGCAGCGCCCCGATGTCGCGCAAAATGTCGAAGCCGGATCGGTTCGGCAGCATCACGTCAAGGATAACCAGATCGGGGCTCAGGGCGCGGATTTGGTCCATCGCCCGCGCGCCGTCTTGTTCCGAGGATATAGCGAAACCTGCACGTTCCAGAAGGAAAGATAGGGATTCAATGATATTCGGCTCGTCCTCGACAATTAATATACGCTTAACCATTTGATCCCTTCTGATGACGCATCACTATAACACCGTTTTTTCGGAACGTGCAGAACAGTTTTCACGAGGGCAAATTCTGCAACTTGTTCCCACGGGGCGGGCGGTTTGTGTCATGGCTGGCCACGGGGACTGGGCGCGCGGCACAAATAGCATGGCCGATTGGTAATCGGGGGGCGTGCCAAACACCGGTTCGGTTCTTGGGAGGGCGATTGTAAGGGTAACAAATTGTGCACCACTCGGCAGTTCGATCATGTCTTGCAGCGGGCGTTCCGGTTGCGAAAATCCCTGAAATACCGGCCAGAGCGGGCAAGCGTTGCCGTGGCGGGGCAGCGGGAAATCCGGCAGGGCGTGTCTGTGCAACGTCTGACCCGCTGCGTTGGTGATGATTAACCCCATTTCCGGCGCATCGATTCCTTCGTGTTTCAAACCGGCGAGACGCTGGAACACGGCGTGCAATGTTGTGCTAAACTCGGCAGCGAGGATTGACGGGTTATAGTCTGAAGCCCGCGCGCGCGCAGCGAATTGTTCCAGCGGCATGGTGGCCGTGTCGAGCATTAATCCTTCCAAGGACGGTTCCACCGTTGTTTCCGGCTCCTCCGTTTTGTCGAAATACTGGATCAGCGCTTGGGTCGCGTCGGAAAGACGCTTGCTTTCCTCGTAGATCGCGGCGTGAAAGCGCGTGCTTTGCTCGACAGTCAAATCACTGACCGTCGTCAAGATTTCTGCGGTCGAGCGGATCGCGGTAATGTTGGACAGCATCAGGTGCAGGCTTTCGGCCAGAAACGGGTCGTGGGTCAGGCGGTCGGAAAGGGCGGCGATCACATCCTCTTGTTCGCGCGTTTGGCGGTAGGTTGATCCAAGCAGTTGTGACCAGCCCGGAAACCTTCCTGCGAACTCGGCGAGGGTGGCGATTTCGGCAGGTTTTTCGGATGAGTGGGCGGCCGCTTCCAGTAGCGTGTTGGTCAACTCCGAGTCAGCGCCTTCAGTCAACGTAGAGGCGGGCACGCCAAGTTCGCGGGCGATGGAAAGCAGTATTTTGCCCGCGATTCTTCGTTTGTTGTGTTCAATCAGGTTAAGATACGAGGTGGAAATGCCCACCTTTGCTGCGAGTGCCGTCTGAGAAAGGCCAACGCGCTTGCGCTGCTGGCGAATTCGGGTTCCGGCTAACGAGTGAGGCATTGCTCAATTCCTAGTGTTTTCATGCTATTGCCGCGACGTGTGTAAATAATTTTACAAGATTACAGGGTATTTGTGACAATAATTTACAATAAAAACTAACAAACGCAACCGCTTATTGATTTTTTGACAGTTTAGCTCGAGAATGCCCGTGGGTAAGAATACCCTCTGCCGCTTTGGCGGTACAAAAATTGACACGAATGGGAGGAAATTCATGTCTGTATTTACACCAAATCGTCGCGGTTTGTTGAAGTCGGGTGCGCTAATAGGCACAGGCTTGGCAATGCCGACGATCTTCACGGCCAGCTCGGTTGCTGCGTATACCAACGCACCGACGGGTTCCGGCGCAATTCTTGGCTTCAATGTTCCACAATCCGGTCCATACGCGGACGAGGGTGCGGACGAGCTGCGCGCATACAAGCTCGCTGTTGAGCACCTGAACGGTGGCGGCGATGGCGGGATGATGAACACGTTCAGCTCCAAAGCCCTTACCGGTAATGGTATCCTTGGTAACGAAGTTAAATATGTGACCGGCGATACACAGACCAAATCCGATGCGGCGCGTGCGTCTGCTAAATCCATGATCGAAAAAGACGGCGCAGTGATGATCACTGGTGGTTCTTCTTCGGGCGTGGCTATTGCGGTGCAGGGTCTATGTCAGGAAGCTGGCGTGATCTTCATGGCTGGTTTGACACACTCGAACGACACAACCGGTAAAGACAAGAAAGCCAACGGCTTCCGTCACTTCTTCAACGGTTACATGTCTGCGGCAGCGCTGGCACCTGTGTTGAAAGAAATGTATGGCACAGACCGTGTAGCTTACCACCTGACAGCCGACTACACTTGGGGCTGGACTCAGCAGGAATCGATTGCTGCGGCCACCGAAGACATGGGCTGGCAGACGATTAACAACGTGCTTACGCCACTGGCGACACAGGACTTCAGCTCGTATATCGCACCGGTTCTGAACTCCGGTGCCGATATTCTGGTTCTGAACCACTACGGTGGTAACATGATCAACTCGCTTACTGCGGCTGTTCAGTTTGGTCTGCGCGATCGTCAGGTTAACGGCAAGAACTTCGAGATCATCGTGCCACTTTACTCCCGCCTGATGGCGAAGGGTGCTGGTGCGAACGTTAAAGGCATCTTCGGTTCGACAAACTGGCATTGGTCCTTGACTGACGCCGGCTCGCAAGCCTTCGTTAAATCGTTCGGCGAGGCGTATGGCTTCCCGCCATCGCAGGCTGCGCACACAGTTTACTGTCAGACTCTGCTTTATGCAGATGCATGTGAGCGTGCGGGCACCTTTGACCCATGCGGCGTTGTTGAAGCTCTTGAAGGCTTTGACTTCGACGGTCTGGGCAATGGTCCAACACACTACCGTGCGGGCGATCACCAGTGCTTCAAAGACGTGCTGGTTGTGAAGGGTAAAGAGAACCCGACTTCCGAATTCGACCTTCTGGAAGTTGTTCAGGTTACGCCGCGTGCTCAGGTTGAGTATCCAGTGGATCACCCAATGTTTGCGGGTGGTGCTTTGGGTAAATGTAACTCGGGCGCATAAGTTTCCCCTTCGGGAATACACTGCCGGTCGCGCCTTTGTGTGCGGCCGGATTTTCCGCTAGCGTGCGGAACCTCATAGAAATTACGGGACGCAAGCGATGGACGCGATCTTTCTGCAAGTATTGAACGGGTTGGATAAGGGCAGCGCTTATGCGTTGATTGCTCTGGGTCTGACCCTCATTTTTGGAACGCTGGGAGTGGTGAATTTCGCCCACGGCGCACTGTTTATGCTCGGCGCATTCTGTGCCGTGATTACGCGGAAAATTCTGACGCTGTCACAAATCACGCTGGACCCTGTGAGAACGAATTTCCTCGGCAAACCGCTAGAGATCAGAACCCCCTATGTGGAGCTGTGGTGGGGGGATTTCGGCACTTGGATGATTGATTATTCAGTGCTTCTGGCGATTCTCTTTGCCATCCCCGTTATGGCCCTGATCGGGATCATAATGGAGCGTGGCCTGATCAAGCATTTCTACAATCGCCCCCATGCCGACCAGATTCTCGTGACTTTCGGCTTGGCGATTGTGCTGCAAGAAATCATCAAAGCGTTCTTCGGTGCAAACCCGATCCCGCAGCCTGCACCTGCATCAATGAGCGGCGGGTTGGATATCGGCGTGCTGTTCGGTTTTGCCGAATACGCGGTGATCTACCCATACTGGCGAATAGTGTACTTCATTTTCGCAGCCGTGGTCATCAGCGGAGTGTTCGCGTTCTTGCGTTACACCACCTTCGGAATGGTTGTGCGTGCTGGCATGGCGGACCGCGAGACGGTTAGCATGCTTGGCATCAACATCGATCGGCGGTTCACTATTATGTTTGGCCTTGCGGCGGCCGTTACCGGCGTTGCGGGCGTGATGTACACGCCTATCGTGCCGCCGAATTACCACATGGGCATGGACTTCCTTGTTCTGTGTTTCGTCGTGGTGGTTGTAGGCGGAATGGGCAGCCTGCCCGGAGCGGTGCTTGCCGGCTTCATGTTGGGAATACTCGAAAGCTTCTCGGCGATGAACGAGGTCAAAGCCATTCTTCCCGGTATCGACCAGATTATTATTTACCTCGTCGCCATGATTGTTCTGTTGGTCCGCCCGCGCGGTCTGATGGGGCGCAAAGGCGTGATGGAGGAGTAGGGACATGATAAGTAAACTAAAAAACAACGACAAGCTGCTTATGATCGTGTTCGCGATCCTCGTGCTGGCTGGCCCGATTATTCTGGCACCGTTTGGCGCAGGATATCCTGACCTTTTGCAGCGCTTTGCGATCTTCGGCATTCTGGCGGTGGGCTATAATATTCTGTTCGGCCTGACTGGATACCTGTCCTTCGGCCATGCAGCATTTCTGGGTGTGGGTTCGTATTCCACGGTCTGGATGTTCAAACTTCTGACGATGAACATCATTCCGGGGATCATCCTTGCCGTCATCATGTCGGGCCTGTTTGCCTTGCTGATCGGGTTTATCACGCTGCGCCGCTCGGGGATTTATTTCTCGATTTTGACGCTGGCATTTGCCCAGATGTCTTACAGCCTTGCCTATTCGGTGTTGACGCCGATCACCAACGGCGAAACGGGTTTGCAACTTAGCCTCGCCGATGCGCGCGTTCTGGACCCTGTGAACACAAGCGGTTCGATTCCCTCGACCAATCTTTTCGGGCTGGAGATGAACGACACGTGGCGCACGACGATCCTCGGGATGGATTTCCAGTTTAATGTCGGTTTCTACGTCAGTGCGTTTATCCTGATCGGCATGTTCTACCTGTCGATCCGCATCTTCCGCTCGCCTTTCGGCTTGATGCTGCGGGCGATCAAATCCAACCAGAACCGCCTGATCTATACGGGGATCAACACCAGACCCTACACGTTGGCGGCTTTTGTTATCTCTGGCATGTATGCAGGTCTTGCAGGTGGGCTGCTGGCCTCGATGGACCCGCTAGCGGGTGCGGAGCGGATGCAGTGGACCGAGTCCGGCTCCATTATCCTGATGGTTATTCTGGGCGGTACCGGCACTTTGCTCGGGCCGGTTTTGGGCGCAGGCGTCATCAAGTATTTCGAGGCGATTTTCTCGCGGATCAACGAGAACGTCTTGCACGCATGGTTTGATATCCTCCCCGGTTTTATGGAAAACGCGATGGTCTGGATTGTCCTGCCGTTTGTAGGCAAAGGCTGGCAGTTAACGCTGGGGCTGGTGTTTATGCTGGTGGTGATCTTCCTGCCCGGTGGCTTGATGGAGGGGGCGACCCGCATCGGCAACTGGGTGATGAAACTTAAAAATCGCGGTTCGGCGGATTCTACCAAAACCTCCGCGAAAACCTCTGCCAAGTCTTCAGACGAATAAGGAGCGGGAATTATGGGAATTCTTGAAGTTCAGAACGTCAACAAACACTTTGGCGGGTTGCATGCGCTAAATAATGTTAACCTTGACGTTAAGGAGGGGGCGATCCATGCGATTATCGGACCGAACGGGGCGGGTAAATCCACGTTTCTGAACTGTCTGATCGGAAAGCTGGCGCCGGATACTGGCTCGGTTATGTTTCAGGGCGAGCCTGTGCTTGGCAAAAAACCCTATCAGATTAACCAGATGGGTATCAGCCGCGTTTTCCAAACACCCGAGATTTTTAGCGATCTGACGGTTTTTGAAAACGTAATGATCCCGTGTTTTGCACACCGTGACGGCTCGTTCATGTTGAACGCGTGGAAAGCGATTAAAGGCGAAACAGATATTCGCGAACAAGCCGACCGAATTTTGCTAGACGTTAATATGCAGGACAAGTTGCATATGAATGCGGCTTCATTGTCACGCGGGGACAAGCGGCGATTGGAATTGGCGATGTGTTTGTCACAAGATCCGAAGTTGATGTTGTTGGACGAACCCACAGCGGGCATGGCGCGGGCGGATACCAACGCCACGATTGACCTGCTCAGAGACATCAGCGAGAAGCGCGGCATAACCATGGTTATCATCGAGCATGACATGCACGTGGTGTTTAGCCTTGCCGATACGATCTCGGTTCTGGCGCAGGGCGCAATCATTGCCGAGGGGCTGCCGGACGAAATCAAGGGCCACCCTAAAGTCCGTGAAGCTTACCTCGGGGAGGCAGAAGTATGAACGATTCTACGAACAAACCGGCCTATTTTTCGCTGCATGATATCCATTCGTATTACGGCGAAAGCTATATCGTGCAAGGCGTGTCTTTCAACATCCACGAGGGCGAGATTTTAGCGCTGCTGGGGCGGAACGGGGCGGGGAAAACCTCGACCCTTCGCTCCATTGCCCAGATCGGCAGTCCGCAGGTAACGCACGGCGAATGCTGGCTGGATCATCAACCACTGCACGAAATGAAGTCGTTTGAGGCGGCCCGTGCCGGTGTGGCTTTGGTGCCCGAAGATCGGCGGATCATTCAGGGTTTGACGGTTCAGGAAAACCTTGAACTGGCGCAGATCGCCCCGCCACTTGGTTGGTCAATTGAACGGATTTACGAATTGTTCCCCCGTTTGGGCGAACGCAAAAATCAGGAAGGCACCACGCTTTCGGGTGGTGAACAGCAAATGCTGGCGATTGGCCGCGCGTTGGCACGCGACATCAAACTGCTGTTGCTGGACGAACCTTACGAAGGTTTGGCCCCCGTGATTGTGCAGGAAATCGAAAGAACCCTGCGAGAAATCAAGGAACTCGGCATCACGACGATCATCGTGGAGCAGAATGCAGTTGCAGCGCTTAAGCTGGCGGATCGTGCGGTTATTCTGGACACTGGTCAGGTGGTATTCGATGGAACCGCACAAGAGGTGCTGGACAATGCGACGTTACGCGAGGAATATCTCGCTATCTAACGAATTACGGCCAATGGAGAAAACCATGGAAAAGCATATGTATCCCCCCTCGAAGGAAACAGTTATTCGGGCGTTGATCAAGAAAGATCAATACGAAGCGATGTATGCTGAATCTATCAGTGACCCCGAGGCGTTCTGGCGCGAGCAGGGGCATCGCCTCGACTGGATCAAGCCGTATACGAAGGTGAAAAACACGACGTTTGAGTACCCCGACGTCTCGATCAAGTGGTTCGAGGACGGGGTTCTGAATGTTTCCGCCAACTGCATTGACCGCCACCTGAAAGACCGTGGTGATCAGGTTGCAATCATTTGGGAAGGCGACGACCCGGAAGACGACGCGCATATAACCTACAAAGAACTGCACGAGCATGTCTGCCGTTTAGCCAATGTTTACAAAAAGCTAGGCGTTAAAAAGGGCGACCGGATCGTTCTTTATATGCCAATGATCCCCGAGGCGGCTTATGCGATGCTGGCCTCGGCGCGGATCGGCGCGGTGCATTCTATCGTGTTCGCCGGTTTCTCGCCCGAGGCATTGGGCAGCCGGATCAAGGATTCCGGCGCGAAACTGGTTGTTACGGCTGACGAGGCCCCGCGTGGTGGTCGTAACACGCCGTTGAAGGCCAACGTTGATGCTGCGTTGGAAATTTCCGGCGATGTGACCACTTTGGTTGTTGAACGCACGGGTGCGAATGTTGGCCTGAAGGCTGGCCGCGATCATTCCTACCGTGCGATGACGGCTGACGCCTCAACTGATTGTCCGCCCGAGCCAATGAACGCCGAAGACCCGTTGTTTGTGCTTTATACTTCGGGTTCTACAGGTAAACCGAAGGGTGTTGTACACACGACTGGTGGATACTTGTTGTTCGCATCAATGACGCACCAATATGTCTTTGATTACCACGACGGGGATATCTACTGGTGTACGGCGGATGTCGGCTGGGTCACTGGCCACAGCTATATCGTTTATGGCCCGCTGGCGAACGGCGCGACGACATTGATGTTCGAGGGGGTTCCGACCTATCCAGACGCCAGCCGTTTCTGGCAGATTTGCGACAAACACAAGGTGACGCAGTTCTACACGGCTCCGACGGCGTTGCGCGCGTTGATGGCGCAGGGAAATTCGTATGTTGAGAAATGCGACTTGTCCTCGCTGCGGATTTTGGGGTCGGTCGGCGAGCCGATTAATCCCGAAGCATGGGAATGGTATTACCACGTGGTCGGCAAGGGCAAATGCCCGATCGTTGACACTTGGTGGCAGACCGAAACCGGCGGCATTATGTTGACACCTCTGCCGGGTGCGACGACGCTAAAGCCCGGGTCTGCAATGAACCCGTTCTTTGGCGTGCAGCCGGTGATCCTCGATGCAAAAACCGGAGTGGAGCTGGAGGGCAATAATGTGGAGGGCGTGCTGTGCCTAAAAGACAGCTGGCCGGGGCAAATGCGAACGGTGTTTGGCGATCATGACCGGTTCATCTCGACCTATTTCGCGGATTACAAAGGCTACTACTTCGCCGGCGATGGATGCCGGCGTGACGAGGACGGGCATTACTGGATCACCGGCCGTGTGGACGATGTGATTAACGTATCGGGCCACCGCATGGGCACCGCCGAGGTGGAATCGGCACTGGTCGCCCACCCCAAAGTCGCCGAGGCCGCCGTGGTTGGCTATCCGCACGCCATCAAAGGGCAGGGCATTTACGCATATGTGACGCTGATGGGCGGCGAGGAGCCGTCCGACGAGCTTCGCAAAGAACTGGGCCTTTGGGTCCGCAAAGAAATCGGCCCCATCGCCAAACCGGACTTGTTGCAATGGGCTCCGGGCTTGCCGAAAACCCGTTCCGGTAAAATCATGCGCCGAATCTTGCGCAAAATCGCCGAGAATGATTTTGGGTCTTTGGGAGACACCTCGACTTTAGCCGATCCGTCAGTGGTTGAAGACCTGATCGAGAACCGGATGAATCGAGAGTAATGGCGATGTTTGAGGGGTTCGAAAGCAAGCGGATCAAGACGCGCGACACGGAAATAAATCTGAAGATGGCGGGTAATGGTCCGCCCCTTCTTTTGCTACATGGTTATCCGCAGACGCATGTGATCTGGCACAAGATCGCGCCGAAATTGGCTGAGAAGTTCACGGTCGTCGTGACGGACCTGCGCGGCTACGGTGACAGCGGAAAGCCTGACAGCGATGCTGAGCACTCTCCCTATTCCAAACGCGCAATGGCGGCGGATCAGGTGGAGGTTATGTCGGCACTGGGGTTTGAGCGGTTCTCGGTCGTCGGGCATGATCGTGGTGGGCGTGTGGCACACCGGATGGTAAGGGATTATTCTGACCGGATTCAAAAAATCGCGATTCTGGATATTGCGCCAACCGCGACGATGTACGGAGCGACGGACAAGAAGTTCGCGACAGCCTATTACCACTGGTTTTTCCTGATCCAGCCCAACGGATTGCCCGAACACATGATCGGGTGCGATCCGGAGTTCTACTTGTCGCGGAAGATGGCCGCGTGGGGCAAGGCAAACGGAGCGATTACCGATGAGGCGTTTGCCGAATATCTACGGTGTTTCTCGGATCCTGCTACCATCCATGCGACGTGTGAGGATTACCGCGCGGCGGCGGGCATTGATCTGGAGCATGACGCAGCCAACGCTGGTGAAAAAATCTCCAATCCGCTTTTAGCGTTATGGGGGCAAGAGGGCTTTGTCGCCAAAGCGTATGACGTTTTGGAAACTTGGCGAGGCGTTGCGAGTGACGTCTCGGGCCACGCCGTTCCGGGCGGACACTTCCTGCCTGAAGAAGCGCCTGACGAGACATTGCAGGCATTACTGGAATTTTTATGAAAGCCTAAGCCCGTCGCAACCGTATAACCACATCAATCTTTGAAATCTCGGCGCCTTCGGGCAAGTCTG
>CAKZNY010000206.1 GCA_937132145.1 uncultured Paracoccaceae bacterium
GTGCTGGCACTGCTTTTTGGGAACCGCTTTACGAGGCTTATGAAAAGAAGAAACAGGTTAAATCTTAATAGCAAGCGTAGGGTGTGCGGTTCCCGCGCACCATTCAACACCTCCACCCTCGCAATGGTGCGCGGGAACCGCACACCCTACGCATCGTGCAATGCCGATATATAATCGCGATTGTAGCCATATTCCATCGCCACTCGCCCAAAAACGACATCCAAAATCGTACATACGTGTTGTGCACGGGTTGTGTACGGGTTGTGCATAGCCCAATCCGCCTGAAATCTGTCGCAAACGGCCTTGCGCCGCCGCCCTCGCCCCCCTACAAACGACCCCATAGACGGTGCCCCTCGGGGCTGAAAGCGCGTCCGGACAAGGCCGACCCAAATAGGGGGCTGAAGCCGGAACTGTCAGGTGCCAGATAATGGCGACATTAAGCGTTTTCTTCCATGGTGGACCGATGAAACCGGAAGGAAAAACACAATGCGAATTCTTATTGCTCTAGCAACCCTAACTGCCACACCGGCCTTTGCACATTCCGCTGCGGGCGGCGTGCATGTCCCGCATCTGGCCTACCTTGTCGCTGTCGGCGCAGGCGTATTCGCGCTGGCGGCTTATAACGCCATAAAGCGCTGAAATCATGGCTAAATATGGTGTTATGGTCTGCGGGCACGGCTCTCGCAGTCAGGCGGCTGTGGACGAGTTCGCGCAGGTGGCCGAGGGTTTGAAATCCCATTTCCCCGACTGGGAAGTGGATTACGGATACCTTGAATTTGCCAATCCCGTCATGCGCGATGGCTTGGATAATCTACGCAAAGCAGGCTGCGATCACATCCTTGCCGTGCCGGGCATGTTGTTCGCCGCGATGCACGCCAAGAACGATATCCCGACGGTGTTGAACACCTATGCGGCCAAACACGGAATCACCGTGGAATACGGGCGCGAGCTGGGGGTGGATGCCAAAATGCTGACCGCCGCCTCGGATCGCATTAAGGAAGCGGTTGATAAGGCCAATGCTGAACATGGCGAGCTGCCGCTGCACGAGACCTGTCTGGTTGTCATCGGGCGCGGCGCGTCGGACCCTGATGCCAACGGCAACGTCGCCAAGGTTGCGCGTATGTTGCAAGAGGGGATGGGCTTTGGCTGGATCGAAGTCGGCTATTCCGGCGTGACCTTCCCGCTGGTTGAACCCTGCCTCGATCACGTCGCCAAGCTTGGTTACAAACGGGTTATCGTGTTTCCGTACTTCCTGTTCGCAGGCGTTCTGATCGACCGTATTTACGGTTTCACAGACGAGGCATCGGCCAAATACCCCGCGATTAATTTCATCAAGGCGGGCTATTTGAACGACCACCCCAAGGTGATCGAGACCTTCGCCGAACGGGTTCGCGAGATACTTGAGGGGTCCAACAATATGAACTGCGGCCTGTGCAAATACCGCGAGCAGATCTTGGGTTTTGAGGCCGAGCAAGGCATGCCGCAGGAAAGCCACCACCACCACGTTGAGGGCCAAGGCGCCAACGCGCCGGGTGCGACGGTGGAAACCTGCGATCTGTGTGATGACTTCTGCACCGGAGCTTGCCGTCTGGATATGGATCATGATCACGAACATACGCACGCGCATTCGCATAGCCACGATCACCCTCATGACCACGATCACGCGCATCCCGAGTACCCGCAAGCGGATCACCCGCTTGGGCCTGAATCTGTGCGTAAACGGCTGAAAAACGGATGATGGACTACGAAAAATCCCCCTCGGCGATCTACGCCCAATCCTTTGCGACGGTACGCGCAGAGGCGGATTTTTCGTGTTTGCCGCATGATTTACACCCCGTCGCCATCCGTCTGATCCACGCTTGCGGGATGGTGGATATCGTCAACGATCTGGCGTTCTCGGCGGATGTGCACGCGGCGGCGATGTCGGCGATTTCAAGCGGTGCACCGATACTCTGCGATGTGGAAATGGTCGGAGCGGGGATTATTCGCCGTTACCTTTCGGGTAACGAGGTTATTGTTACACTGAACGACCCACGCACAGCGGGGCTGGCGGAAACGCTTGGAACGACACGCTCGGCGGCGGCGGTGGAGCTGTGGCGAGACCACATCGAAGGGGCGGTTGTGGCCATTGGCAATGCTCCGACAGCGCTTTTCCATCTGTTGGAACGGCTGGACGAGGGTTGGCCGAAACCTGCCGCGATTCTGGGTTTTCCAGTGGGATTCGTCGGCGCGGCTGAGAGCAAGGCAGAACTGGCCGCCAACCCGCGTGGTGTGCCGTTTTTGACCCTTCAAGGGCGACGTGGTGGATCGGCGATGGCGTCGGCTGCCGTGAATGCAATGGCGGCGGGTTTGCCGGAGGAACGGAATTGAGTATTTTTGCAAAGAAGAAGGGCGGATTTTTATGACCCCTTGGCTACATATAGTTGGTATCGGGGAGGATGGCCTGGAGGGGCTGACCCCTGCCACGCGGGCTGTTATCGAGGCTGCCGAGGTGATTATCGGCGGGGCGCGGCATCATGTGCTGGCGGGGAACAATGGCGCTGAGATGCTGGAGTGGCCCTCGCCTTTCGATGCGCTGATCGGCGAGCTGGAGTTGCGGCGTGGCAAGCGGGTCGTGGTTTTGGCGACGGGGGATCCGTTGTGGTTCTCGGTCGGGGCGCGGATCGGGCGGAGCATTTCGGCCTCCGAGATTACCTATCATCCGCAGGTTTCGGCGTTTCAGTTGGCGGCGGCCCGGATGGGCTGGAGCATGGCGGATTTGGAAACCCTGACGGTGCATGGCCGCCCTGTGGAGCAGATGATTGCCTTCATCCAACCGGATGTGCGGTTGTTGATCCTGACGACGGGCGAGGAAACGCCAGCCCAGATCGCGGCGTTCCTGACGGCGCGGGGATTCGGGCAAAGTCGGATGACGGTTCTGGCTGCGATGGGTGGTTCAGGCGAGCAGCGGTTTGATGGGTTGGCCGCGGATTGGAACCACGAGGTTCCGGCGTTCAATACGCTGGCGGTCGAGTGCATCGCGGCCCCTGACGCGGCCTTGTTACCGCGTGTTCCGGGCCTGTCGGACGAGGTGTTTATCCACGATGGCACCATGACGAAACGCGAGGTGCGGGCCGCGACGTTGGCCAAGCTGATGCCGATGCGCGGGGCGCTGTTGTGGGATGTTGGCACGGGCTGTGGCTCGGTCGCGGTGGAATGGATGCGGGCGGCGCGGTATGCGAGCGCGATCGGGATTGAACCGCGCGCGGATCGCCGCACGATGGCGGCGGGGAATGCGCAGGCGCTGGGTGTTCCGGCCTTGAAACTGGTCGATGGGTATGTGCCTGCGGCACTCGAAGGACTGGCTGCGCCAGACGCTATTTTTATTGGTGGCGGCCTGTCACGTGACACATTTACCGCCTGTTGGGCAGCCCTGCGGCCGTTGGGGCGGTTGGTGGCGAATGCCGTAACGCTTGAGAGCGAGGCCCTGTTGGTCGAGCTTTACAAGGAGTTCGGCGGCGATCTGGTGCAGATATCGGTGAACCGTGCGGAGCCTCTGGGTTCGTTAACCAGTTGGAAACCTTTGCGCCCTGTCACCCAATGGAGTTTGATTAAAAGATGAGTGGTACGTTGTATGGTATCGGCCTTGGCCCCGGTGATCCGGAGTTGATGACGCTGAAGGCTTACCGCCTGATTTCCGGCGCTGAAGTGGTGGCGTATCCGGCGCTGGAAGATGGCGAGAGTTTCGCGCGCTCCATCGCGGCGGATGTGATTCCGCCGGATGCAGTCGAGATTACGATTCACATTCCGATGACGGTTGAGCGTGGCCCTGCGCAGGCGGCATATGACAAAGGTGCTGCGGATATTGCGCAGCATCTGGACGCTGGTCGTGATGTGGTGGTGCTGTGCGAGGGGGATCCGTTTTTCTATGGTTCCTTCATGTACCTGTTCGCGCGGCTTGCCGGAAAATACGAAACGGAAGTTGTGCCCGGGGTGACGTCTGTGACTACATGCGCCGCTGTCTCTGGCCGTCCGCTGGCCGCCCGTAACGAAGTGTTAACCATAATTCCGGGGCCTTTGGACGAGGCGGATATGCAGGCGCGTATTGCGGCTGCCGAGGCTGTGGTGATTATGAAGGTGGGCCGTCACTTGCCTAAAATTCGCAAAGTGCTGGACGCTTTGGGTCTTACCGAACACGCTACCTATGTGGAGCGCGCCAGTCTGCCATCGCAGCTTGTTGTGCCGCTGGAAGGCGCGCCTTGTGAAGCGCCCTATTTCTCGATGATCCTTGTTACGAAAGGCCAAGACCCGTGGTTGAACTAAATCCTGTTGTTGTATGTCTGTCCCGATCCGGTCAGGCGACGGCTTTTCGCATTGCCGCCGCGATCGGCGCGTCTGTGCATGGTCGTGAAGGGCGCTGTGACCGCGCCGATGCGTATTTCCCGAACGCTCTGGAGCATGTGCGAATGCTGTTTCAGGCCGGACATCCGGTAATCGGTGTTTGTGCGGCGGGCATTCTGGTGCGGGCGGTGGCGCCTGTGCTGGTCGATAAGCTAACCGAGCCGCCCGTGATTGCGGTGCCGGACGATGGCTCCGTCGTTATTCCGTTGCTGGGCGGGCACCATGGTGCCAACCGTTTGGCCAAGCAGATTGCCGAAGTTTTGGGGGGGCATGCGGCGATCACAACCGCTGGCGATGTGGCGCTGGGCGTGGCGTTGGATGAGCCGCCTGTGGGCTGGCGTTTGAAGAACCCCGAGGATGCGAAATCGGTGATGGTGGCGATGCTCTCGGGGGAAAAGCCGATTATCGAGGGCGAGAATATCTGGGATTTGGAAACCGGTGACGGGCCGGTGCGTTTGGTAACATCGGAGGCGCCTGCTGACGCAGGCGCGGGTACGCTCGTTTACCACCCACAACGCTTTGTCTTGGGGCTTGGTTGTGCGCGGGGTTGCGACGTTTCCGAAATGTGGGATTTGGTGCAGGGCGTGCTGGCCGGGGCGAATATCGCGCCTGAGGCGGTGGCCTGTGTGACCTCGCTGGACCTGAAAGGGGATGAGCCTGCGATGATAGAAACGGCGCGGCGTTTGGGCGTGCCTTATCGGCTGTTCGATGCGGCAGCGTTGGAGGCGGAGGCCTCGCGTTTGGCGAACCCGTCGGATGTGGTTTTTGCCGAGGTCGGTTGCCACGGTGTTGCGGAGGGGGCGGCGTTGGCGGCGGCCGGTTTGGACGCGGTGTTGGTTGTCGAGAAGGTTAAGACGGCAAACGCAACCTGCGCTTTGGCGCGTTCGCCGGAGGTTATTTGCGAAATGGCGGGTCGTTCGCGCGGCAAGTTGTCGATTGTCGGTATCGGGCCGGGGCAACATTCGTGGCGCACGCCGGAGGCTAGCCAGTTGATTGCGCAGGCCGAGGAGCTGGTAGGATACGGGATGTATATCGACATTCTTGGACCACTTGCGGCGGGTAAAACCCGTTCCGATTTTCCGTTGGGGGGCGAGGAAGACCGTTGCCGTTATGCGTTGGAACAGGCAGGCAAAGGTAAGAATATCGCGCTCATCTGTTCGGGCGATGCAGGCATTTATGCGATGGGTGCGCTGGTATTTGAATTGCTGGACCGTGGGCCGGAGAAGATGGGCGTTTCTGATGCGGCGCGGCGGGTCGAGGTGGTTTCGGCCCCCGGTGTGTCTGCGTTGCAAGGGGCTGCGGCGCGGGCTGGTGCGCCGCTGGGGCATGATTTCTGTGCGATTTCGCTTAGCGATTTATTGACACCGCGCGAGGATATTCTCAAACGCTTGAAAGCGGCTGCGGAGGGGGATTTCGTGATCGCCTTCTATAACCCCGTTTCTAAACGCCGCCGCACGCTGTTGGCCGAGGCGCGGGATATTTTGTTGCAACATCGCCCTGCCGATACACCTGTGATGCTGGCCTCTAGTCTTGGGCGGCCGGAGGAGTATGTGCGCTATCGGAAATTATCCGAGCTTGATGTGGATGAGGTGGATATGCTGACGGTTGTGCTGGTTGGCTCGTCGAATTCGAAGTTGGCGGAGTTGGGCGAGGGGCCTCGGATGTATACGCCTCGGGGGTATGCGAGGAAGATAGACGGGGATTTGGCGAAGTGAGTATTTTTGAAAGCGAGAAGTTGGCATGACCGTTCATTTCATTGGTGCAGGGCCGGGGGATCCTGATCTGATTACCATTAAGGGCCGCCGCTTGATCGAGCGTTGTCCGGTTTGTTTATATGCGGGGTCGTTGGTGCCGGAAGCTGTGGTTGCGTTCACGCCTTCGGGGGCGCGGGTGCTGGATACGGCCCCGATGACGCTGGATGAAACGCACGCCGAGATCGTTGCCGCCCATAAGCGGGGCGAGGATGTGGCGCGCGTGCATTCGGGTGATCCCGCGCTTTACGGGGCGATTGCCGAGCAAATCCGGCGCTTGAAGGCTGACGGAATACCTTACGATATTACGCCCGGTGTTTCGGCATATTCGGCGGCGGCGGCGGCGATGGGGCAGGAATTAACCATTCCCGAGGTGGCGCAGTCTATTGTGCTTACGCGCATGTCGATGAAATCCACCGACATGCCTGCGGGCGAGACGTTGGAGAATTTCGGTCGCACGGGGGCGACGTTGGTGATCCATCTGGGCATTCGGGCTTTGCGGGAAATCCGCCGCCAGCTTGCGCCGTTTTACGGGGATGATTGTGCGGTTGTTG
Source organism: uncultured Paracoccaceae bacterium (assembly GCA_937132145.1). Taxonomy (GTDB): domain Bacteria; phylum Pseudomonadota; class Alphaproteobacteria; order Rhodobacterales; family Rhodobacteraceae; genus NORP23. The sequence continues at coordinate 6,686 of CAKZNY010000206.1, forward strand.
TCGCTTATCGCGTTGGCTGGCCGGACGAGTTGATCATTCGTGGTACGCTGGCAGATATACATGCCAAAGTGCGGGCCGAGAAAATTACGCGCACAGCGTTGATATTTATCGGGCCTGCGCTTGAAAACGTGACGGATTTCAAGGACTCGGCGCTGTATGACCCTGCGATCCCGCATGTTTTGCGTCCAAAGGTGAAAGTATGAGGGGATTGCCCAGATTTCCCGCTGGCGAGGTTTGGCTGGTTGGGGCAGGGCCCGGTGATGCGGGGTTGTTGACGTTGCATGCCGTGAACGCGTTGGAGCAGGCGGATGTTGTGGTGCATGATGCATTGGTAAGCGCGGATGTTCTGGGTTTTGCGCGGCGCGGGGCAGAGCTGGTGTTTCTGGGGAAACGGGGGGGCAAGCCCTCGCCCAAGCAGCCGGAAATTACCAAGCGGTTAATCGATTACGCCCGCGCCGGAAAACGGGTTTTGCGTCTTAAGGGCGGTGATCCGTTCGTGTTCGGTCGCGGCGCGGAAGAGGCGCTGGATCTGGTGGCCGCGAATGTTCCGTTTCGGGTTATTCCGGGGATCACGGCAGGGATTGGCGGGTTGGCGTATGCGGGCGTTCCGGTTACTTCGCGGGACGTTAATGCCTCGGTTATATTTCTGACGGGGCACGACAAACACGGGCTTTTACCGGATACTGTTGATTGGGCCGCGACGGCCAAAGCGGGTATGATCGTTATGTATATGGCGATGCGGAATATGGACAAAATTGCGGCGAAGTTGATTGCGGCGGGTCGCCCTTCTGGCGATCCGGTGACGGTTGTTTCCAACGCCACTTTGCCGGATATGCAGGTGATTGATACGACCTTGGAGCGGGCGGCAAAGGACATTGCTGCCAGCGGTATCGCGGCGCCTGCGATTGTCAGTATCGGGCGCGGAAACTTGCTGCGTGAAAAGTTGAACTGGCGGGGCGTGTGAAAGGGTTTGTCATCGCGGCGCCGCACTCGGGTGCGGGGAAGACGATGATAACGCTGGGCCTTCTGCGGGCTTTCAAAAAGCGCGGAGTGCGCGTGACATCGGCCAAGAGCGGGCCGGATTATATTGATCCGCAATTCCATAAAGCCGCGAGCGGGGGGGCTTGTGTGAACCTCGATGCCTGGGCGATGCCGCCTGCGCAATTGCGCGGGCTTGCGGGGGCGCAAGGCGGGGAACTTTTGATCGTTGAAGGGGCCATGGGGTTGTTTGACGGCGCACCGGATGCAGATGACCCGATGGGGCGTGGCAGCGTCGCGGATTTGGCCGAAGTGCTGGACCTGCCGGTTGTGCTGGTGCTGGATGCGGCCCGTCAATCGCAGACCGCAGCGGCGGTTGTGCACGGGCTGGCAAGCCTTCGTCCGTCTGTGAAAATCGCTGGCGTTATCCTTAACCAAATTGGCTCGCCGCGTCACGGCGAGATTATTAAATGCGCCATAGGCGCGATTGGTGTTCCGGTGCTGGGGGCGGTGCCAAGAGCGCCAACTTTACAAGCGCCGTCGCGGCATTTGGGGCTGGTTCAGGCGCAAGAACACGACGACCTTGAGGGGTTTATCGAGGCTGCGGCAAGCCTGTTGGAGGCCAATGTTGACCTTGACGCATTGAGCGCACTGGCTGCGCCCATAGGTGTCGCAACCCGCGCAGCTGGGTTGCCACCGATCGGCTCAACGATAGCGGTTGCGCGCGACGCGGCGTTTGCTTTTGCCTATCCGCATATGCTGGAGGATTGGCGGTTGGCGGGGGCGGAAATTTCGGTGTTTTCGCCCTTGAATGACGAGGGGCCAGCGGGCGGCACAGACGCGGTGTTCTTGCCCGGTGGATACCCCGAACTATATGCGGGTCGTTTGGCGCAGAACGGCGAATTTGCGGCGGCTATGGGCGTGGCCAAGGCGCGTGGGGCGCTGATTTATGGGGAGTGCGGCGGGTATATGACCTTGGGTGAAAGCCTGACGGATGCGGACGGTATTGCGCACCGGATGCTCGGGTTTTTGCCGGTTAGTACCAGTTTTGCGACCCGCAAGTTGCATCTGGGGTATCGTCGGTTGGCGCCTTTGGCTGGCGTGCCGTGGCGTGGGGGGCTTATGGGGCACGAGTTCCATTATGCCTCGGTTATCGAGGAAAGTGGTGAGGGTCGGTTGTTTGGCGCACAAAACTCCATGTGCGAAGATCTGCCTGATATGGGGCATGTTCGCGGAAACGTCTGCGGCTCGTTCGCGCATGTGATCGCGGCTGGCTGGGCTTAACTGACGGGCAAAAAAAAGGCCGAGCTAATGCTCGGCCCAAGTCCAACAGGGAGGTATGAAACCGGTTGAACAAGTCAACCGCTTCGAGAAGTGATATAGGTAGCGATGTTCATACGTTCAAGAATAAAGTGCGCAAATTCGTGCATACCCGCCATCACCTGAACGCATAGCTGCGCTAAAATAGTGGCAAGGCGCTGAAATTAAAGATTTTCACGCATTGTGGCGCGATATTCTTTAATTTCCTCCAACACGAAATCCCTGAAGGCCGCGACGCGTTTGGAGTGCCTTAGTTCTTCGGGGTAGGCCAGATAAACCGGAATCGGGCGGCTGCTGTCGTTGGGCAGAACCCGCACCAGCTCGGGCGATTCGACGATGACATAGTCGGGCAACGCGCCAATCCCAAGGCTGTGCCGCACCGCTTGCAGGATGCCGAAGTAGTTGTTCACCGTCAGAACGGATTTGGTATTTGCCCGCAAAAATGGCGCCATCCACTCGGCCGCCGCGCTAACTTGCGGCGAGGTGGAGTTGTGCGAGATCAGGCGATGATTAACCAAATCTTCCGGCGCTTCCGGTGTCCCGTGTTTTTCGAGGTAATCCGGCGAGGCGTATAGCTTCATGTCCACCGTCATCAGGCGGCGGCGGATCAGGTCGGCTTGGCTGGGTTCTTTCATGCGGATGGCGACGTCGGCCTCGCGCATGGGCAAGTCCAGAACGCGCTCTTCCAGCATCAGGTCGATTTTCAGGTCGGGATATTTTTCATACAAATGCCCGAGGCGCGGGGCCAGCCAGAGCGTTCCAAAACCTGTTGTCGTGGTGACGCGCAAATTTCCGAAGATTTCGTCTTTGGAGTCGCGGATATAGGCGATGGCGGTTTCTAGCCGTTTGGACATGGATCGCGTCGCATCCAGCAGCAATTCGCCCTGTTCGGTTAAGATCAACCCGCGCGCATGGCGGTGAAACAGCATGACGTTCAGGTTTTCCTCTAACGCGCTAACTTGTCGGCTGACGGCCGATTGGGATAGGTGCAAAACCTCGCCTGCATGGGTCAGGCTGCCAGCTTCGGCGACAGCATGAAAAATTCGTAGCTTGTCCCAGTCCATATTATTCCCCGTAACTTGTTTTCAAGTATTTGGTTTTAATGATTTTAAGTATTTTGAACACTATAGCCGTAATTTCTGTGATACAAAAGCACAGGTTTCACGCGACGTCGCAAAAAATTGTGTTGTTTGGGTCAAGGTTTATGACCTATAGTAATGCAAATGCTGTAAGGAGGCCCACCATGACCCTGCAATCCGTATCCCTGAATGACCGTTACGACCTGTCGAAACGCTTTGTGCTGCTGAACGGCACGCAGGCGTTGGTGCGCCTTACAATGATGCAAAAGGCGCGGGACAAGGCGGCGGGGCTGAACACGGCTGGGTACGTCACGGGGTATCGTGGCTCGCCTGTTGGTGCGATTGATATGCAGATGGAGCGGGCTGAAAAGCCGCTGAAAGCCTCGGATGTCAAGTTCTCACCGGGGTTGAACGAGGATCTGGCCGCAACCGCGCTGTGGGGTTCGCAGCAGGCGAATTTGCGCGGCGAGGGAACGCACGACGGGGTTTTCGGGTTCTGGTACGGCAAAGGGCCGGGTGTGGACCGTTCAGGCGATGTATTTCGGCATGCGAATATGGCGGGCACGGCGGAGCATGGCGGCGTGCTGGCGATTATGGGGGATGACCATACGGGGGAAAGCTCGACCGTTCTGCACCAATCCGAATTTGCGCTGGTCGATGCGCTTATGCCGATCCTGTCGCCCGCAGGTGTGCAGGAATTGCTGGATTACGGCATTTTGGGTTGGGAACTTAGCCGGTATTCGGGGTGTTGGGTCGGGCTGAAAAGCGTGAAAGACACCATCGAGGTGACCGAGGTGGTAGACGGTGATCCGCACCGCGTAAAGATCGTCCAGCCGACGGATTTCGAGATGCCAGAGGGTGGCTTGAACATCAGACTGGTCGATGACCGCACTGATCAAGAAGCCCGCCTTCACGACTATAAACGCTTCGCCGCCGAGGCGTTCGCGCGTGCCAATAAGATAGACCACCGTGTGATGGGGAATGATAGCGCGAAAATTGGAATCGTGTCCGCAGGCAAAAGCTGGCTGGATACCGTACATGCGCTTGACTTGCTGGGGATTGATGCAGCCGAGGCGGAACGCTTGGGCATCACCACCTACAAAATCGGGATGGTCTGGCCGCTGGACATGACCAGTTTTCGCGAGTGGTCCGAAGGGCTGGATTTGATCATCGTCATTGAGGAAAAGCGCAAGTTGATCGAGGTGCAGATCAAGGAAGCGATTTTCGATGACCGCCGTGGTCGCCGCGTTATCGGTTGGAAGAAAGAGAACGGCGATGTGTTGTTCACCGTCAAAGGCGCGCTGGACCCTGTCGGGGTGGCCCGCAAACTGGGCGATGTGCTGGTGGGCGAAGGCCTTAATAGCGCAATCATGACCAAGGCCAAAATCGCGTTGGAGGATGCGGCCAAGGCGGATAACGCCGAGGAAATCGCCACGCGCCTTCCGTGGTTCTGCTCGGGCTGTCCGCATAATACCTCGACAAAGGTGCCGGAAGGTTCGCGCGCTTACGCGGGGATTGGCTGTCATTATATGGTGCAATGGATGGACCGCGACACGCTGGGTTTCACACAGATGGGCGGCGAGGGTGCGAACTGGATTGGCGAGGCTCCGTTTTCCAAAACCGGCCACGTGTTCCAGAACCTCGGTGACGGGACGTACAACCATTCGGGCATTCAGGCCATCCGCGCCGCGATTGCAGCGGGGGATGTGAATATCACCTACAAGGTTTTGTATAACGATGCGGTTGCCATGACCGGTGGTCAGAGCAACGAGGGCGATTTGAGCGCGGCTCAAATCGCGCACGAGCTTGTCGCGATGCGGATTAAAAAACTCGTCGTGGTGTATGATGAAAAAGAGGATGTGGATTTCTCCGCCCTGCCAAAGGGGATTGAGACGGTGGAGCGCCGTGATTTGATGGAGGTGCAAAAACGTCTGCGTGAAATCGAAGGCGTAACGGCGATTGTTTACATCCAGACCTGTGCGGCGGAGAAACGTCGTCGTCGCAAGCGCGGGCTATTCCCTGACCCCGACAAACGGGTGTTTATTAACCCTGATGTTTGTGAAGGGTGCGGGGATTGCGGGGTGCAGTCGAACTGCGTCTCCATCCTGCCGCTAGAGACCGAACTGGGCCGCAAGCGCGAGATTGACCAGTCGTCTTGCAACAAGGATTTTTCGTGCCTGAGCGGGTTCTGCCCAAGTTTCGTGACGCTGATCGGTGCGCAAGTCAAAAAACCTGCGAAGGCGGAGCTGGCGTTACCAGCGTTGCCGGAACCGACGCTGCCGGTGATTGATGGGACACACAACATCGTGATTACCGGCGTTGGTGGCACAGGGGTTGTGACCGTCGGTGCGCTTCTTGGCATGGCGGCGCATCTTGAGGGCAAGGGTGTTGGCATGATGGAAATGGCGGGGCTGGCCCAGAAGGGTGGCGCAGTACATATCCATTGTCGGATAGCTGCGAAACCTGCGGATATCTCGGCAATCCGTGTCGCTGTTGGCGAGGCGGACGCGGTGATTGGCGGCGATCTGGTCACAACTTCGGGCGCCAAAACGCTGGGGTTGATGACGCGAGGGCGGAGCCGTGCAGTTTGCAACTCGCACCAGATTATCACCGGAGAGTTCACCCACAACGCCGAATTCAGCTTGCCTGTTGACCGTATGAGCATCGCGCTGAAGGCCCGCTTGGGCGAGGACGCGCTTGCGATGCTGGATGCCACCAAACTGGCGGAAAAGTTCCTTGGCGATGCGATTTATTCCAATGTTTTAATGCTGGGTGCTGCTTGGCAGGCGGGGCTGATACCGCTGTCGCTGGAATCGCTTGAACGCGCGATCGAGTTGAATGGTGCGCGCGTTGAGGACAACCTCACGGCGCTGAAATTCGGTCGCTGGGCGATTGCTTTTCCTGCGGATGCAGCGGCGTCGTTGAACGGTGCTACCGAGGCTGCGGTTGAAGTGGACGGCGTTGAATTCCGCGCGACGCATTTGCGTAAATACCAGAACGAGCTTTTAGCAAAACGATATCTGAAACGGGTTGCCGCAGCGCAGGCGGTGGACGCAGAATTCGGCGAGGCTTTGTCGAAAGGGTATCATAAATTGCTGTCCTACAAGGATGAGTACGAGGTCGCCCGCCTGCACCGCGAAACGTTGGAGGCCGCGGTCGCGGAGCATTTCACCGATGTGTCCTCGATCCGCTTCCATATGGCCCCGCCGATATTTGGCAAGAAGGACAAACAGGGACGGGCAGTGAAATCCGAATTTGGACCGTGGATGATGAAAGTGTTTGGCATTCTGGCCGCAATGAAACCCTTGCGCGGCACCCCGCTGGATATTTTTGGCTATTCGACTGAGCGCAAAATGGAACGTGCGTTGATTGAAGAATATCAGGAAACCATGACCGAAGTTGCCAAGGGCTTTACCGAGGACACGCGCGATCTGGCGATTGCATTGGCAAAACTGCCGCTGGATATTCGCGGGTTTGGCCATGTGAAAGCAGCCAATGCAGCGACGGCGGCGAAGAAACGTGAAGAACTACTGATGGCATTCCGCGCAGGCGGAACCCCGCAAGCGCAGGCAGCTCAATAAAAGTACTCTTACCAAGCAGGACAACCGTCGAGCGAAGCGAGGCTTGGCCCAACCGAAGGGCGGGAGCGGTGGAGAGGGGGCCTCGCTTCGC
>CAKZNY010000207.1 GCA_937132145.1 uncultured Paracoccaceae bacterium
ACGCGGAGATGGATTGGCGTACTGGAAGTGGATTTGATGATTTTCAAGAATTAGCGAAGACCGAAAAGGACAAAACAGTGACGGCTTTGTCTGCGAAGTTCACAAATGTAATTGTCCCGCCAGTCTATGAAAAAATATTTGATATTGCTCGGAAGAACTCGCTATGAAATTTACACTCTCCTGGCTTAAAACCCACCTCGATACCGAGGCTACGCTCGACGAGATTACTTATGCCCTGACCGACCTCGGTCTGGAGGTTGAGGGGGTTGAGAACCCTGCCGATACGCTCGGCGCGTTCCGGCTTTGTCGCGTAATTGAAGCTGTCCAGCACCCCAACGCCGACCGCTTGCGTCTGTGCCGCGTCGAAACCTATCCCGATGGCCCCGATGGAAAAACCGTCGAGGTTCAGGTGGTGTGCGGCGCCCCGAACGCCCGCACCGGCTTGGTCGGCGTTTTCGCCCCCGTTGGCAGCTACGTGCCCGGCATCGACATGACCCTGAAGGCCGGCGTGATCCGCGATGTTGAATCCCTCGGCATGCTGTGTTCCGAACGCGAGCTGATGGTCTCGGACGAACACGACGGCATTATTGACCTGCCCTCCGACGCCCCGCTCGGCGTGTTATACATTGATTACACCGACCGCAACGACCCTGTGATCGACATCGCAATCACCCCCAACCGCCCCGACGCGCTAGGCGTTCGTGGCATCGCACGCGACTTGGCCGCGCGGGGTTTAGGCACGTTGAAACCTGCGCCTGTGGAAGCGGTTTCCGGCAGTTTCCCAAGCCCGATCAACGTGACGATTGATGCGGATGTGATGGAAAAAGGCTGTCCGGTTTTCTTTGGTCGCGTTGTGCGCGGCGTGAAAAACGGCCCCTCGCCACAGTGGTTACAGGACCGCTTGCGGGCGATTGGATTGCGGCCAATCTCGGCGCTGGTCGATATCACCAACTTCATGACGTACGACCGGAACCGCCCGTTGCACGTGTTTGATGTGGCCAAGGTTTCGGGTGATCTGCGGGTGCATTACGCCAAGGGCGGCGAGGCGCTGATGGCGTTGGACGACAAGGAATACACGCTGGACGCTGGCATGATGGCGATTAGTGACGACAATGGCGTCGAGAGTATCGCGGGCATCATGGGCGGCGCGGCCTCGGGTTGTACCGAGGAGACAACCGATGTGTTCATCGAGAGCGCCTATTGGGACCCGATCACGATTGCGATGTCTGGCCGTAAACTAAAAATTAACTCCGATGCGCGATACAGGTTTGAACGCGGCGTTGATCCGGCGTTCACGGGTGAAGGTTTGGAGATGGCAACGCAGCTGGTGCTGGACCTGTGCGGGGGCGAGGCGTCTGAAGTGGTTGTGGCAGGTGCGATCCCTGACACCAGCCGTTCCTATACGCTTGATCCGGCGCGAGTGGTCTCGCTGGTGGGGATGGATATCCCTGAGGCGGAGCAGGTGCGGATTCTGACGGACCTCGGGTTTGTCGTCGGCGATGATTTGCAAGTTGCCGTGCCAAGCTGGCGGCCCGATGTTCACGGGCAGGCCGATTTGATCGAGGAAATCGCGCGGATTGCGTCGTTGACCAAGCTGGTCGGCGTGCCGATGCCGCGACCATCGACGGGTGTTCTGAAGGCGGTTCTAACGCCGATGCAGAAACGCCAAGGCATGGTGCGCCGCACAATCGCGACGCTGGGGTATAATGAATGCGTGACGTATAGTTTCATCGACAAGAAGTCGGCGGAACTGTTTGGCGGCGGCTCTGATGCAGTAAAACTGGGCAATCCGATTTCATCCGAGATGAGCCATATGCGCCCAGACCTGCTGCCAAGTCTGTTGCTGGCGGCGGCGAAAAATCAGGCGCGCGGGTTCAGCGATCTGGCATTGTTCGAGGTCGGCCAAGGTTTCGCCGGTGGCGAACCTGAAGAGCAAAGCATTCTGGCCAGCGGTTTGCGGATCGGCCAAACGGCCCCGCGCAACGCGTTTGGCACGTCGCGTGCGGTTGATCTATACGACGCTAAAGCCGATGCCGAGGCTGCTTTGGCCGCGATGGGCGCGCCTGTTGATCGGCTGATGGTCATGCGAAATGCGCCCGATTGGTTCCATCCGGGTCGCTCGGCGGTGCTTAGCCTCGGGCCGAAAAACCCGCTGGCGGTGTTTGGCGAGTTGCACCCGAAGGTGTTGGCCGCGATGGGCGTAAAAGGTCCGGCGGTGGCGTTCACCCTGTTCCTTGAAAACGCGCCGTTCCCGAAAGCCAAAACCAAGACCCGCCCCGCGTTGGTGATCTCGGATTTCCAAGCGGTTGAGCGGGACTTCGCGTTTGTCGTGGACGCTGATGTCGAGGTTGAATCCTTGCTGAAGGCGGCGAACGGAGCGCACAAGAAACTGATTGATGCGGTGAAACTGTTCGACGTGTTCCAAATGGACGACAACAAGAAATCCGTGGCGATTTCGGTGCGTATCCAGCCGACGGCCGGTACGTTGACGGACAAAGAGATCGACGCGATTTCCGCGCAGGTTATTGCCAAAGTAACCAAAGCCACCGGCGGTGTTTTGAGAGGATAAGCTATGACATTGAAAGTATATCTATCGGGTGAAATCCACTCGAACTGGCGCGAAGAGATTATGGAAGGGGTGGCGAAGGCTGGCCTCGATGTACAGTTTTCCGCGCCTGTCACAGATCACGATGCATCGGATGATTGCGGTGTAGCGATTCTGGGGGCAGAGCAAAACAAGTTTTGGCATGACCGTAAGGGCGCGCAGTTGAACGCTATTCGTACCCGCAAGGGGATCGCGGATGCGGATGTGGTTGTTGTGCGGTTTGGCGATAAATATAAGCAATGGAACGCGGCGTTTGATGCCGGTGTTGCTTCGGCGCTGGGCAAATCACTGATCGTTTTGCACGGACCGGACCATCAGCACGCATTGAAGGAAGTTGATGCGGCGGCGTTGGCCGTGGCCGAGCATCCCGTGCAGGTGGTGCAAATGCTGGAATACGTTCTTGGCGGAAAGTTACCGTCGTAAACGGAAACGGCTCTAGATGTTTGCCGCGTAATTTCCGCCCCGAATTTTAACCCTGTGCAGGCGTCTTAATGCCTATCTGCGAAGCGGGACGTGCTTCGCAGCGTTTGTACCATTCGCGGACATTCGGGAAATCGTCGGTGCCGACCAGTTCTCCGGCATCGTAAAAACCGTCGATGTTGCGAACCCACGGCCATAAAGCAAGGTCGGCGATTGTGTATTCGTCCCCGACGAAATACTCGCGGTTTTCGAGGCGGGCTTCCATGACTTCAAATAGGCGCGTGGCCTCGTCTACATAACGGTCGCGCGGGCGTTTGTCTTCATAGGCGGCGCCTGCAAATTTGTGAAAAAACCCGAGCTGCCCGAACATGGGGCCAACGCCGCCCATCTGGAACATTAACCACTGGGTAACCTCCCATTTTCCACGTGCATCGGTGGGCATAAGTTTGCCGGTTTTATCGGCCAGATACAGAAGGATCGCCCCGCTTTCGAAAATCGCAATCGGCTTGCCATCAGGACCGTCGGGGTCGAGGATCACCGGAATTTTGTTGTTTGGACTAAGAGAAATGAACTCGGGTGTCATCTGGTCGTCTGTCGAAAAGTTTACACGATGCGCCTCGTAAGGCAGGCCCATTTCTTCTAACACCGCTGAAACTTTAATGCCGTTTGGTGTCGGCAGCGAGTATAACTGAATGCGGTCTGGATGTTCGGCAGGCCAGCGTTTTGTAATGGGGAATTGCGAAAGATCAGCCATTTGAAAAGTTCCTGTTTATTACTATTACCGCGCCAAAGTAGGCATTTGTATTGCCATAATCAATTCACCTTACAAGAAATATATTGTTGAGCACGGCAGGGTGATCTGGACAAAACCATTTGCCAGAAAGGGGTTAGCCTTCGTAAAGTCCCGGCACTGAAATCAATTTCAAGAGGGACATGATGCTAAAAGAATTTAAGGACTTCATTGCCAAGGGAAATGTCATGGACATGGCTGTTGGTATCATCATCGGGGCGGCGTTTACCGCGATTGTAAAATCGATGGTTGCCGATTTGATTAACCCGTTTATCAGCTTATTTACCGGTGGTATCGATTTTATAAATCTGTTTATCGTCTTGGGAAAAGGGGAGTTTGCCACTTTGGCCGAGGCTCAAGAGGCAGGGATTGCAACCTTCGCCTACGGCTCGTTCATCATGGCTGTGATCAACTTTTTCATCATAGCATTCGTGGTATTCATGCTGGTTAAGGGCGTTAACAAAGCCAAAAATGCAGCCGAGAGCGAGAAAGAGCCAGAGGCAGCACCTGCGCCAAAGGGGCCAACTCAGGAAGAGTTGTTGACCGAAATTCGGGACTTGTTGGCAAAAGCCTAACGTATAGGGAATTAGCTGAAAGGCCCGCCAAAGCGATCCGGCGGGCCTTTTTGGTTAGATTTTCAATGCGTCAGCGGTGGAGATGTAATCCAGACCGAGGGCCTCGCCCACCGCGGCATATGTTAGTTTGCCGGCGTGGGTGTTCAGGCCGTTCATCAAGTGAGGGTCGGCCGCGCAAGCCTCTTTCCAGCCTTTGTTGGCCAGTGCGATCATGAATGGCATCGTGGCGTTGCCAAGGGCGATCGTCGATGTTCGCGCAACTGCGCCCGGCATATTGGCGACGCAATAGTGCATGATGCCGTCAACCTCAAAGATCGGATCGTCGTGCGTCGTTGCGTGGGAAGTTTCAAAACAGCCACCTTGGTCAATGGCTACGTCCACCAGTACCGCCCCCGGTTTCATGGTCGAAAGCTGCTCGCGCGAGATCAGTTTGGGGGCAGCTGCACCCGGAATTAAAACCGCGCCAATGACCATATCCGCTTCGGTGATGATCTTCGCAGTATTGCCTTTGGAGGCGTAAAGCGTGTTGAAAACGCCGCCGTATGTGTCGTCCAGATAGCGCATACGTGGCAAGGACATGTCCATAACGGTCACGTCGGCCCCCATGCCTGCGGCGATCTTGGCGGCGTGTGTACCAACGACACCGCCGCCGATAACGACGACTTTGGCAGGGGAAACGCCCGGTACGCCGCCCATCAGAACGCCGCGCCCGCCGTTGGTTTTTTGTAAAGTCCAGCTGCCAACCTGTGGTGCCAAACGGCCAGCGACTTCGGACATCGGGGCCAGTAGCGGCAGGCCGCCCATGCGGTCGGTTACGGTTTCGTAAGCAATTGCTGTGACGCCGCTTTCCAGCAGGTCAGCCGTTTGCGGCGCGTCTGGTGCGAGGTGCAGGTATGTGAAGAGGACTTGGTCTTTGCGCAGCTGCGCGCGCTCGACAGGCTGTGGTTCTTTGACCTTCACGATCATCTCGGCTGTGGCGAAGATTTCTTCGGCAGTGTCAACGATGCGCGCACCGGCGGTGAGGTATTCTTCATCTGCGAAACCGGCACCTGCGCCAGCGCCTTTCTGGATGACTACATCGTGGCCGTTTGCAACGGCTTCCTGTGCGGCGGCGGGTGTGATTCCGACGCGATATTCCTGATTTTTGATTTCTGCTGGGCAACCGATAAGCATGATGACCTCGTTGGGTTAAATGTTGAACTGGATCAATATTTGAAGGAAATCGCGCGCAATTGCTTTGCAAATACATACTGGTCAGCACTCAATTTTTCGAATAAACCTGCGTGTAGTGGTGAAAAATTAGTGGATTATTGCAATGAGTCGAATGGATGCGCTCGATATCAAGATTCTCGAATCTCTGCAACGCAAGGGGCGGATGTCTAATGCGGAGCTGGCGGAAAAGGTGAACCTGTCGCCCTCGGCCTGTCATCGCCGTATACAGCGGTTGGAGGATGACGGGGTCATTCGTGATTATGTGGCACTGCTGAACCCGCGCGCGGTGGACAAACCCTCGACGATTTTTGTCGAAATTACGCTGTCAGGGCAGGCGGATGAGCTGTTGGATGCGTTTGAACGTCAGGTGGCATTGGTGCCCGACGTTCTGGAGTGCCATCTTATGGCGGGTTCGGCGGATTATCTGCTGAAGGTGGTCGCGCGGGATACAGATGATTTCGCCCGTATTCATCGGCAGTATCTGGCCCGATTGCCGGGGGTGGCCCAGATGCAATCCAGCTTTGCGTTGCGGACGGTGTTCAAGACGACCGCGATCCCGCTTTAACCAAGCAGGTAAAGCATCAGGTACAGCGTTGTCATTCCACCGAAAATCGCGCCTAATACACTGCGGAATATGCTGCCGATTAGCAGGGCTGTGGCGGCCGCGATTAGGCGTGCGGGGTCAACGTCACCGCCCGTGGCTTGCGGCCAGACGGTTAGCGGGGCGATCAGGCCGGGCATGACCGCGACCGGAACATATCGCAGGTGCCGCGTCATCCACTCGGGTAATTTCCGGTCGCCTACGATTCCGATGAACGAAAACCGCAGCAGAAAAGTTCCGATACCAAGGAATATGATGGTTAACCAGATGTCCAGATTGCTCATTTGCGGGTCTCCAGCCATTTTTCGACTTGCGCACCGGTGATCATCGCAAGGACGGCGGCAACCATTAACCAAAGATTATAGGGCATCCATGACAGCGCGAGGGCGACGAGCACAGATACCACCGCGGCGGCCAGATGCGGCAGGCTTCGCAGGCTTGGGGCAATGATTGCGATAAAGGTGATCGGGATGGCGAAATCCAGCGCGTATTCCGGCGGGATGGCCGAACCAAGCAACGCGCCAATAAACGAGAACCCGTACCAGAACGGCGCAATGGCGGAGATGACCCCGAAAAAGTAGGTAACCTTTTCGTTAAGGGGCATCTCGGGGGCGCGCTCGTATTTTTCGATCGATACGCCGTAGGATTGATCCACCATAAAGTAGGCCATCAAAACTTTTTGCCAGATTAGGGCCTTGCCAATGTGTGGCATTAACGATGCCGAATACATCATCATGCGCAAGTTCACGGCCAATCCGGTAAGGACTGCGATGAATACGGGGGCACCATCGACCAGCAATTGAACCGAGGCAAACTGGGCCGCGCCTGCAATAACCAATATGGACATGGCCATGGCTTGGATCAGGGAAAACCCGGCCTCTGTCGCGACGACACCGAAAAGCAGGCCAAAGGGGGCTACCACCAATAAAAATGGTGCTCCGGCACGAATGCCTTGCCAATATACGCTGCGAGTTCTGGACATATGCGACCCCATGTTGCAAATTCCCTTACGCATATAGCGCAGCGTTTCTCCTTTGACCAATCAAGAGTTTTGTAACGTAATGGAACATTTGTTGATAAAACCAGACCCCTTAAATCCACGGCTGACGCGGAGTGTCAGCGGCATTGATCACAACGGCGAGGCGCAAGAAATACGTGTCGTCGAAGAGCGGCCGTTGACGATTTACTTGAACTCTCAGGAAATCGTTACGGCCATGACAATTGGCGACTACCCCGAGTATTTAGCCGTCGGGTTCCTGCGCAATCAAGGGATGTTGCTGGCAAGCGATGTGATCACGCGTGTGGATTTTGACGAGGAAGTTGAAACCGTTGTGGTGCGGACCGAGCGCAAGACGGATTATGAAGAAAAGCTTAAGAAGAAGACGCGGACTTCCGGTTGTGCAGTCGGCACAGTTTTTGGCGACATGATGGAGGGGTTGGACGCGGTTCAATTGCCCGCGACGCGTTTGAAAACCAGTTGGTTGTATTCTTTGGCGCATCAGATCAATACCATGCCCAGCTTGTATTTGACCGCTGGCGCGATCCATGGCTCGGTGCTGTGTCACGAGGATGTGCCGCTTGTTTATATGGAAGATGTCGGGCGACATAATGCGGTTGATAAAATCGCGGGCTGGATGATGCTTGAGGGCGAAACGGCTGGCGACAAAATCATGTATACAACGGGGCGGTTGACGTCCGAGATGGTAATCAAGACGGCGTTGATGGGCATTCCGACGTTGGCATCGCGTTCCGGCTTTACCGCTTGGGGGGTCGAGATCGCGCGGCAGGTTGGGCTGACTTTGATCGGCCGGATGCGCGGCAAACGCTTCATTTGTCTTAGTGGCGAGGAGCGGTTGGAATGGGATGCGGATGTGAATGCGGTGCAGGATGAACCGCGAAAATCCGTGCGTAAGGGAAAAACAAAATGAAGGTTGTCGGGGTGATATTGGCGGGCGGCCAATCCAGGCGAATGGGCGGTGGCGACAAGACGCTGCTGGATCTGGGCGGACAAACGGTATTGGCGCGCGTGATTGAACGGCTTGGCGCACAGGTTGACACGATGGTGTTAAATGCCAACGGCGACCCGACGCGATTTTCAAAGTATGGTTTGCCGGTGGTGGCAGACTCGATTGAAGGGTTCGCGGGGCCATTGGCGGGCGTGTTGGCCGGCATGGATTGGGCGTACGGGCAGAAGGCGGATTACATCGTAACGGTTGCTGCCGACACGCCATTTTTCCCCTCGCATCTGTTGGTAGGGTTGCAAATGGCACGGGAGGCCGAGGATTCTGCCCTCGTGATGGCGATGACGCCTGACCCTGTGCGAAAATTTGCCCGACATCCGACGTTTGGGTTGTGGTCATTGTCTTTACGCGAAGACTTGCGCGGCGCGCTTGAGGGTGGCGTTCGCAAGGTGATTCAATGGACGGAACCACACGGATGTGCCAAAATGGTGTTTAATTTCGATGGGGCCGATCCGTTTTTCAATGTGAATACGCCCGAAGATATGGTGGTTGCACGAAACATGTTGAAGGAGTTTGACTGTTGAGGGTTTACGGCATTGTCGGCTGGAAGAATTCCGGCAAGACGACATTGGTGGAGCGGCTGGTGGTTGAAATTACCGGTCGGGGGTTCTCGGTTTCGACGATCAAGCACGCGCATCATACGTTTGATGTGGACCACGAGGGTAAGGACAGTTTTCGTCACCGGGCCGCAGGGGCAAAAGAGGTTTTGCTGGCAAGCCGCAACCGTTGGGCGTTAATGCATGAAATTCGAGACGAGGCGGAACCGCCGTTATCAGAGCTTCTCGTAAAACTGTCACCCGTCGATCTGGTTTTAATCGAAGGGTATAAGCGGGATAATCATGCAAAAGTGGAAGCGCACCGCGCGGAAACCAAGCAGGGATTGTTGGCGGCAAAAGATGCGACGGTGACGGCGGTTGCCTCGAATTACGTGGTGGAAGGACTGTCTGTGCCGCAGTTTGATCTGGATGATATCACAGGCATTGCAAGCTACATCTTAAAGGAGGTTGGCCTTGAGTAACCCCCCCAAGCTATCCAACGATTGTTTTTCGCTGCCGCGCGGTGTGCACTGGATACCGGTGGATGAAACCTTGGCCAGCCTTCGCGAAAGGGTGACGGTCGTCACGGGCATCGAGCCCGTTCCGACCGTCGCGGCTGGTGGCCGCGTGCTGGCCGTTGATGTTGTGGCCAAGCGGGATAGCCCGCCTTATGCAAATTCCGCCGTGGATGGGTACGGTTTTGCGTTCGCTTCATTGGGCGAAGGGACGCAGGCGTTGCCGTTGGCTGAGGGGCGATCGGCGGCTGGTGGGCCGTTTGACGGGGTTGTCCCGGCGGGTATGGCGCTGCGAATTTTGACGGGGGCGATGGTGCCTGAAGGGATCGATACCATCGTTCTTGAAGAAGATGTGGCCATTGAAAACAACATTCTGACATTCGCGATGGGCCTTAAGAAGGGCGCAAATGTACGACCAAAAGGGGAAGACGTCGCTGTTGGCGAGAATGCCCTTTCAGCGGGGCGCATCTTGCAACCGCAGGACTTGGGGCTGTTGGCGGCTGTCGGTGTGGACACGGTGCAAGTGCACAAACGCTTACGGGTGGCGGTGTTGTCAACGGGGGACGAATTGCGCCAAGTGGGCGAGGAAATCGCACCGCATCAGATATACGACGCTAACCGCCCGATGTTGCTTGATTTGATCCACCGCTGGGGCATGGAGCCTGTTGATCTGGGCCATGTGCGTGACGATGCCGGTTTGGTTAAGCAGATGTTAACGCGCGGGGCGCGAGAGGCCGATGTTATTTTGACCTCGGGTGGGGCGTCTGCCGGGGACGAGGATCATATCTCGGCAGCATTGCAGGCCTCTGGTACGCTGAATTTGTGGCGGATTGCTATTAAGCCCGGCCGCCCGCTGGCATTGGCGATGTGGGAAGGCGTTCCGGTGTTCGGCCTGCCTGGCAATCCGGTGGCGGCGTTCGTTACGGCCTTGATATTTGCCCGTCCAACACTGATGAAATTAAGCGGCGTAGGCTGGACGGAGCCACGTGCGCTGCATTTACCTGCGGCTTTCAGCAAAAATAAAAAGCCGGGCCGGCGGGAGTATTTACGGGCGCGAATGAACGCCGATGGTCATGCCGAAATTTTCAAAAGCGAAGGCAGCGGGCGAATTTCAGGGCTAAGCTGGGCAGAGGGATTGGTTGAACTGGAGGATGAGGGCCGAGAGATTTCCAAGGGAAATATTGTCCGGTATTATCCGTTTTCCGAGTTCGGGCTGTAGGCAGGGCCGCCAGTCGGTATTTGTCGAAAAACCCTATCCAAACATCCCGGCGGCGCGGCCAAGCAGCATAAATGCCCGCCCTGTGCGCGTGTCGGCGAGGAGTTGGATCTGTGCGTCACTGGCCCCTTTAGTGAAACTTTTCAACATGATGTCAAAGCGGCGTAAGAAGTATAGAGATGTGTCGCGGAAAATCTGGTCGCTTTTTTCGCGGGTTTTGATGCGTTCCATCGCTTCGGGGGCATTAATGCCACCAACTGTATCGACATCGCTGCCACGTGTGCCGTCGGCAAACCGGCGCCAATCATAGGCGGGGGCGATCTCGGGGCGAAGGTCATCCATATAGATGCCTTCCTGAGCAAGAAGGTTCAGAATATCCTCGGCGGCGCGAAGCAACTGGCCGGTACTTTCATCGCGTTTGGCCAACCGCAGGGCACGGAAACCCTCGGCGTCTTTTTCGTCGCGCGGAAAGTTCAGAGCACGTAACAAATCGGACCAATCCATAGGCTGGTCCGATTGTATCGGGGCTTTCGTGTCAGGAATTTTCTTGGGCGTTACACTGCCTGACGCTGCCTGCGTCTGCATTGCCGCCTGCATTTGGCGCACCGAAGTTATCGTGGTTTCCATCTGCTTGATCTGGTCCGTCAACTTTGTGACCCGCTGTTGCAAGGTTTCCACGCGGTTGTCCTTGATCCTTGGTTGGGAAACACCGCTTTGGCTTTGGGGGCTTCCACCGGCCCTGAGTTCGCGAATTTCACGTTCCAGGCGACGGGCTTCGTCCTGTATTTGGAAGCTGCGCTGGATCAGGGCGGAACCTAGCCAAATGAGCGCCAATGGCAAAACCAGCACGATAAGGAAAAACATTACTTCCAGAAACGCGGCGTCGCGTGGTTCGGCGATGTCGCCAAGCAACCCGAAATATCCCGCGCCGTACCCTGCAAGCAAGATCATCCATACGATTGACAGAATCGTAGCGACGGCGATCTCGCGCCCTTCAAAGACGGAGCGGGGTGTGACTTTTTCCAATGGGCCGAACAATCGCGGCTCCTTTTTATCTGTGGCTCTTAACCCTAGATATACTTAATCGACAGAATCTCGTAGGACTTTCCGCCACCGGGGGTGTGGACCTCGACGCTGTCACCCTCTTCTTTGCCGATAAGGGCGCGGGCGAGGGGGGATTTCAGGTTCAAAAGATTCGCCTCGATATCGGCCTCGGGTTCGCCAACGATCTGGTAGGTGACCTCTACGTCGGTGTCCTCGTTAACCAGTTCCACCGTCGCGCCAAACTTGATTCTGCCGGACATTTTTGTCACGTCGATCACGTTGGCGAGGCCGATAATGCTTTCCAGTTCTTTAACGCGGCCCTCGATGTGGCTTTGTTCTTCGCGCGCGGCGTGGTATTCGGCGTTCTCGGACAGATCGCCATGCTCGCGGGCCTCGGCGATGGCACGGATAACGGCAGGGCGTCGCTCGGATTTCAGAATTTTTAGTTCTGCATCAAGCTTCTTGAAACCTTCGGTTGTCAAAGGGATCTTTTCCATAATTGTCTCCGGTCCGTGTCGTTTTCGTTAATATCCGAAAGAACATAGGTTTGTGTGCAAGTTACTTCAAGGTATATCGGCGGTTTGCCCCCCGTTAATGTCGTATCCTGATTGACCAGTGAAGTTGGAACGCGGTAGAAAATGTGTAACGGATATATGAACCAAAGGATTGCCAGCATGTCGGATATTGAACGCGAGTCTATGGATTACGACGTCGTTATTGTGGGCGCGGGGCCAGCGGGCCTGTCGGCTGCGATTCGTCTGAAACAGCTTGATGCGGATTTGAATGTTGTGGTGCTTGAAAAGGGTTCCGAGGTTGGGGCGCATATCCTTTCGGGCGCGGTGCTGGACCCGATCGGGCTGGATGCCTTGATGCCGGATTGGAAAGAGCGTGGCGCACCGATCAAGACCAAGGTGACCGAGGACCGGTTTTTGATGTTAGGGCCGAACGGCTCTATCCGTATTCCGAATTTCCCGATGCCGCCGTTGATGAACAACCACGGCAACTACATCGTCTCGATGGGGAATGTGTGTCGCTGGATGGCGGAACAGGCCGAAGAGTTGGGCGTGGAAATTTTCCCCGGCATGGCGTGTTCCGAGCTGGTTTATGGCGATAATGGCGAGGTTAAGGGGGTCGTTGCGGGTGAGTTTGGCAAGAACCCTGACGGCACTGAGGGGCCGAGCTATGAACCCGGGATGGTGCTGTATGGCAAGTACGTTTTCCTATCCGAAGGCGTGCGTGGCAGCCTTTCACAGCAGGTGATTGCGAAATACGATCTGGAAAAGGACTCCGATGTTCAGAAATACGGGCTGGGCATGAAGGAAATCTGGGAAATCAAACCCGAAAATCACCACGAGGGCCAAGTGACCCACACTATGGGTTGGCCGCTCGGGCGTAATGCAGGGGGTGGTTCGTTCGTCTATCATCTTGAAAACAATCAAGTTTATGTCGGGTTTGTGGTCCATTTGAATTACAAAAATCCGCATATGTTTCCTTACATGGAATTCCAGCGCTTCAAGCATCATCCCGTGATTGCCGACATGCTAGAGGGCGGTAAACGGGTCGCTTATGGTGCCCGCGCGATCACCGAGGGTGGCTGGCAGTCGATCCCGAAACTGGTGTTTCCGGGCGGGGCGCTGCTGGGATGTTCGGCGGGTTTCATGAATGTGCCGCGCATCAAGGGCAATCATAACGCGATGCTTTCGGGCAAGGCAGCGGCAGAGGCGGCGTTCGAGGCGATCAAGGCTGGGCGCTCGGGTGACGAACTTACCGCATATGACCTTGACGTGAAGTCTGGCCCGATTGCGAAGGATTTGAAGCGGGTTCGGAATGTGAAACCGCTGTGGTCGAAGTTCGGTATGTTGGCCTCGCTGGTATTTGGCGCGTTTGATATGTGGGTCGCTAATCTGACGGGCTGGAACCCGCTGGGCACGCTTAGCCACGGGAAAACCGATGCGGCGGCGACTGGTAAAGCGGCGGATTACAAGGTTCTGGAATACCCTAAGCCCGATGGCAAACTCAGCTTTGATCGCCTGACCAACGTCAGTTTTTCGGCGACCAACCACGCCGAAGAACAACCGTGCCACTTGGTGTTGGCCGACCCGAACCTGCCGATAGACGTTAACCTGCCGGAGTACGCAGAACCCGCTCAGCGGTATTGTCCGGCTGGTGTTTACGAAATTATTCGCGACGAAGACGGCTCCAACCCGCGCTTCCAGATTAACGCGCAGAACTGTGTGCATTGCAAAACCTGCGATATTAAAGACCCAAACCAGAACATCACATGGGTCACACCGCAAGGGGGCGAGGGGCCGAATTATCCGAATATGTAGCGCAACCGCCGAGGGCGCAGCCCCTCGGCCTGATCACATTTGGTAACCATCTAACGGGTTGTGATTGTATCCTGCGCGCGTCGCGCATACCCTCATTGGGACGTGAAGACATTTCAGGAGTATCCAATTTATGGACATACGCTTTTTCAAGGCACTAATACTCGGTGTCAGTTTACTGGGCATGGCGGCCACACCCGTGGTTTCGCAAGGTTTAGCTGGCCCATATCTGGCCGCCAACCGTGCTTTTGAGCATGGAAGCTTTGACGCCGCTGCGCAGTATTATGTCCGCGCGATGGCAGCAGACCCAACGAATGTGGGACTAAAACAAAGTGCGATGGTCTCTTTTGTTGCTGCAGGGGATTTCAGGTCTGCTGCCGGAATCGCCC
>CAKZNY010000208.1 GCA_937132145.1 uncultured Paracoccaceae bacterium
GTTTCCATGGCGAAATAGGAGGTGACCGAATCCAGCTCCACTTTGGAAATCAGGCGTTGGTAGACGCGATCATAGCTGGCCATATCCTGCGTCACGACTTTCAGCATGTAATCGTAATCACCCCCGATGCGAAAGAAATCGATCACTTCAGGGATGGTGGATACATGGGTGCGAAAGCTTTTCAACCACGCGGCGGAGTGATGCCGTGTCTTTAGCATCACGAAAACAACCAACCCCAGCCCCAGTTTTTGCCGGTCGAGCCGGATGGTCGAGCCGGTAATGATCCCCTCGGCATTCAACGCTTGCAGCCGTCGCCAGCAGGCATTTTGGGATAAGCCGACTTTATCCGCCAGCTCCCGTTGCGAAATAGAGGAGTCGGTTTGCAGGATTGCCAGCATCCGGTTGTCAATTTGATCTGGTTTATGTGCTTTCATTCGATCATATGACACAATAATACGCGTATTTACAATAGTAACGGTAATGATAATTGGCAGAATACCGCGTAGTTTCCACTCGAAGGAGACACCTATGACCCTGCAAGCTTTTCGCGACACATTGAATGTGTCCAACCCGATCGAATTCCTGCGCAATGGACTTATTGGCGAGGGGATGATCCTGCCTAACGGTAAACCGCTGGTCTATGCCGATTATGTTGCCTCGGGCCGTGCGTTGATTCAGGTGGAGGATTACATCACCCGCCATGTGCTGCCGTTTTATGCCAACACCCATACGGATACCTCGTTCACGGGGGCTTACAGCACCAAGCTTCGCGAGGAAGCGCGGGGCGAGATTGCGCGGCTTACCAAGGCGGAGGAATGTTCGGTTATCTTTGCTGGCTCGGGTGCGACGGCGGGGCTGAACCGTTTGGTGGCGTTGACGGGCATTGCGCAGGCTGAAAATCCGGTGGTGTTTTTGGGACCATACGAGCATCACTCCAACATTCTGCCTTGGCGCGAAAGCAAGGCGAAGGTGATCGAAATTCCCGAGGCTGACGGAGGCGGGCCGGATTTGGTGGTGCTGGAAGCGGCGTTGCGGGAACATGCGGATGCTGATTTGAAGATCGGGACATTCTCGGCGGCATCGAACGTTACGGGCGTGATTACGGATACCGATCCGGTGACGCGCATTCTGAAAGCACATGGTGCGCTGGCGATTTGGGATTATGCGGGCGGTGCGCCGTATCTGTCGATTGACATGGGCACGGGTACAGATGCGGAGAAAGATGCGGTCGTGCTTTCCGCGCATAAATTCCCCGGAGGGCCTGCCGCCTCGGGCATTCTGATCGTTCGCGACAGTGCGGTTCGACTGGACATCCCTAGTTGGCCCGGTGGTGGAACGGTTGAATTCGTCTCGCCGTGGGAGCACGATTATACCGACGACATCGCCACGCGCGAAGAGGCGGGGACGCCGAACGTCATCGGTGATATTCGCGCCGCGCTGGTGTTTATGGTCAAGGATGCCATCGGGCAAGAAACCATCACCGCGCGGGAACACGAACTGAACGCGATGGCGTTTAGCGGTTGGGCCAACAACCCGCATATGACGATGCTGGGCGTTGATAAGCCGAACCGCCTGCCGATCTTCTCGTTTCTGGTGAAGGATGCCGAGGGCATGCAGATTGACCCGCAGGTATTCACGCGCGAGCTAAGCGCGCGGTATGGCATTCAGGCCCGTGGTGGCTGTGCATGCGCCGGACCTTACGGGCATCGGTTGTTGGGGATTGATCGCGCAACGTCGGATCGGCTTCGGGTTGAAATTCTGGCGGGGAACGAGGCCGCCAAACCCGGTTGGGTACGGCTGAACTTCAGTTATTTGATGCGCGACGAGACCGTACAATTTATCATCGACAGTGTTAACGAACTTACACACGCGATGGCCGGAGCGGCCCGAATTTCGGCTTAGGTTATGCCGGGCAGACTTGGGGTCTGTAGGCCAAAATCCTGTCCATAACGATCGCGCCGACCCAGAAGAATGACAGGGCGATCCATGCGGTTAGGGCTAAGGCGGATGCTCCGGTTACGCCTGCACCGATTGCGCAGCCTCCGGCCAGCATGCCGCCAAAGCCCATCATCCCCGCACCGGTTAGGTAACGGCGCATGCATTCGCCATTCTCGAAGCCTTGCAGTTGCAGCTCTCCAGACCACCATGCCGCCAAAAACGCGCCTATGAATACCCCCGGAATGAGGCCTATATCAAAGTCGATCACCCCGTCCCGACTTAGGAAGAACGTCAGCGTATCAGCGGAGGGGCCGGTAAAGGTCGCGCTCTCGACTTGAACGGGGTCAAAACTGACCAGTGAAAACGAATAGGTCAGGAACCAGCCCAACGCGACGGCGAAACCAACGCCCGAGGCCATGAACAATATCCGTTTACTGACTTTGTTATTGTATGCGACGTAGAGGGCATAAGCCGCGAAGGCCACGCCCAGCAATGCGCCCGTTCCTTGGGGTAGGCCGATGTAATCCAGCATCTGGATGTTGGTTCCGTTCGGTGTCACCCACAGCCCCGCTAGATAATCGCGAACGGGGGAAAGCCAGCCGTTCAGGCTCATCTGGGCAACCACGGCGAACACTAGGCCCGAGACCACCGCGCGCAGGTTTCCTGTTGCGGCCAAGACCAACATGCGGCCGGAACAGCCGCGCGCCAGCACCATACCTGCGCCAAATATCAACCCCCCGATGATCGCACCCGAGATGGAGCCGGTGGAGGAAAGCATCCGCGCCTCGTCCAGTGAAATCACGTCGAAGAATATAGCGCCTTGGGTCCAGAACAGGGCCGTGGCGAAGGTCAGTAACCAGACTGCGTTCTTGGGGCCGATGTTGCCGTGTGCGAACTCGATCACCGCCGCGCGCAGGCAGAAACGTGACCGTTGAGCGGCGATGCCGAATACCAGACCGACGAGAAGGCCGGCGGCGGCGATGGCTTTATCCTCGCCGATTGTATCTAATAGCCAAACTATACCCATGACGCTCTCCACGCTATATTTGAATGTACGCATATACCTATATACGGCCAATCATTTGATCTATGTCAGGTGAAATCACATTGTTCTGGTCTAAATGGCCAAAGATTCGTAAGTCTTACGGATGTCCATAATCCAGAATAAACGAACCGTCACTTTGGCCGAAGCCAAGTCCCTGCCCCGCTGGCAGCAACCCGTTATGTTGCTGGTGGTCATGGCCGCGGCTTTACCGCTGGCGTTTTCGACTTGGGCGGCGTTGCTGAACAACTTCGTGATCGAGGCCGCCGGTTTCGACGGGGTTGGCATCGGCTGGCTGCAATCCGTGCGCGAGGTTCCCGGATTTCTGGCGGTTGGTGTGATCGTTGTAATCATGTTCATGCGCGAGCAAACGTTGGCGTTGGTCAGCCTGATGACGCTGGGGTTTGCAGTGATGATAACGGGTTGGTTCCCGTCCATGGGTGGGTTGCTGGTAACGACGATGATCAGCTCCATCGGGTTCCATTATTACGCGACCGTCACGCAGTCGTTGCAGTTGCAGTGGATCGACAAGGACAAGGCCCCGCAGACGTTGGGGTGGATCGTGTCGGCAGGCTCGGCGGCCTCGCTGGTGGCGTACGGGTTGCTGGTGCTTAGCTGGAAAACCTTCGATCTGTCGTATAATTTTGTGTACATGATGGGCGGTGGCGCGACCGTTGTGATCGCGCTTATTTGCTGGCTCGCTTACCCGAAATTTGAATCACCACATGCCCAGCACACCAAGATGATCCTGCGCAAACGCTATTGGCTGTATTATGCGCTGGAATTCATGGCAGGCGCGCGTCGTCAGATTTTCGTGGTTTTCGCGGCGTTCATGATGGTGGAAAAGTTTGGCTTCGAGGTGCAGGAAGTGACGGCGTTGTTCCTTGTGAACTTCCTCGCCAACATGATTTTTGCACCGATGATGGGCCACATGATTGCACGCTTTGGCGAGCGCAATGCGCTGGTGTTCGAGTACGTCGGGCTGACGCTGGTGTTCCTGGCATATGGCGGCATATTCCTCTTTGGCTGGGGGGTGGTTCTGGCCGCCTCGCTTTACGTGATTGACCATCTGTTCTTCGCACTGGCATTCGCCCTGAAAACCTACTTCCAGAAGATCGCCGACCCCAAGGACATTGCCCCGACGGCGGCGGTCTCGTTCACCATTAACCATATCGCGGCAGTGTTTCTGCCCGCAGCCCTTGGATATCTGTGGATCACATCGCCGGGCATGGTGTTCGTGCTGGCAGCAGGCATGGCGTTTGCCTCGCTAGTGTTGGCGCTGATGATACCGCGCCACCCCGAACGCGGCAACGAGACGATATTTTCGAAAGGTTCGACCAAAGCCCGTGGTTCAAGGGTTAGTAAAACAGAAGAGGTTTAGAAATGCATAAAGGATCATGCCTTTGCGGCGCTGTAAGTTTCGTCGTCGAGGGGGAATTGAGCCCCGCCGATGCCTGCCATTGCACAATCTGCCGGAAACACTCGGGGCATTATTACGCCGGAACCGACGTCAAAAGGGACGCGCTGACGATAACCGGAGAGGGCAATATCACATGGTATCAATCCTCGCCAAAAGTGCGTCGCGGGTTTTGCGTCACCTGCGGCTCATCGCTGTTTTTCGACCCGCAGACCCACGACTGGATCAGCGTTGCAATGGGGGCGTTTGACAAGCCAACGGATACAAAACTGGCGGTTCATATCTTTGTGGCCGACAAAGGCGATTACTACGATATTGCCGACGGGTTGCCGCAAAACCAACAGTAACTACGGCTTGTCGCCCATCAAATACCGTGGCCCCGCGCCCAGCTTGCCAGCCTTATCCTTGGGGTTATAAAGCGCGCAGCTTTTCAGGGACAGACAGCCACAACCGATACACCCGTCGAGCTTGTCGCGAAGGTTGGTCAGCGTGTCTATGCGCTGATCAAGCTCGGCGCGGAAGCTGCGGCTGATCTTGGTCCAATCCGCTTTTGTCGGGGTGCGCCCATCGGGTAGCGCCTCAAACTGGGCGCGTATCTGGCTGATGGTGAACCCGAATTGCTGGGCGATCAGCACAAACGACAACCGCCGGATGTCGGAGCGTAAAAACCGCCGCTGACCACCCGCGTTCCGTTCGGGCGAGACCAGCCCCTGTGTTTCGTAATACCGGATCGCCGAGACCGCCAGCCCCGTGCGCGCGGCCAACTGCCCGATGCTAAGATTACCTGTTGAAATGCGCGCCATGCCCCCTCCGAAAATAAACCTTGACCTAAAGTTAGGTTGAGGAATTACAACAGTAGCACAAGCAAGTCAATAAATCGGAGAAACACCATGACAAGCGCAATACTGGAACACGTAAACGTAACCGTCAGCGACCCTGCCAAAACCGCCGATGTGCTGTGCAAATTGTTTGATTGGCACATTCGCTGGCAAGGCGACGCCATCAACGGGGGCTATACCATTCATGTCGGATCAAAGGATTCGTACATCGCGCTCTATCTGCCAAAAGGGGAATTGGGCGCCCCTGCCGACAGTTACCAAACGCTTAACGGCCTGAACCACATCGCCGTTGTCGTCGAGGACCTAGACACCACCGAGGAACGCGTAAAGGCCGCCGGATTCACCACGTCAAACCATGGCGATTACGAGCCTGGCCGCCGGTTCTATTTCCACGATCACGACGATGTGGAATACGAGGTGGTCTGCTACACATAAACTTGGCTTTTGTTGCGAGGGGCGCAGTGGTATGCTGCGCTCAAACAAAGGATTCACAGATGACAGATACGCATTTCGTTAACGGAAACTCTCTAAATACTTTCCCTGAGGGGATGGAGGTAGCCTTGTTCGGCATGGGTTGTTTTTGGGGGGTGGAGCGGATTTTCTGGCCAATCCCCGGCGTCTGGGTGACATCCGCAGGCTATGCAGGCGGGCATGTTGCCTCCCCGAGTTACGAACAAGTCTGCACCGAAACCACCAACCATAACGAGGTCGTGCAGGTGGTCTTCGACCCTGCTGTGGTCAGCTATGAGCAACTGCTGAAAGTATTCTGGGAAGGCCACGACCCCACCCAAGGCATGCGCCAAGGCAACGACCGCGGCACGCGATATCGGTCGAGCATATATTGTTCGCAAACACAGTTACCACTGGCCGAAGCCTCGCGTGATCGCTTCCAGAGCCAGCTAACCAAAGGCCGATACGGGGCAATCACAACCGAGATTTTACCCGCGCCGGAATACTATTTGGCCGAGGATTACCACCAGCAATACCTCGCCAAAAACCCCGCCGGATACTGCGGGTTAGGTGGCACAGGCGTTACCTGCCCTATCGGGTCGGGTTGACCTTTTGGCGACGCGGGCATATCCGCATCGCCAGAGGAAAACCCACCGAGGAAACCAAATGCCTACGTTCACAGCCCTGACTACCCTGCGCGACAAATCCAAAGCCGAAGCCTTGGCCGAGGCATTGGAACGCCTGACCCCCGAACCAACCGGAGTCGGGGTATCCGAGGTGCAGGATGGCTCGGGGGATTGGGAGGTTGGCGGCTATTTCATCGAGCCACCCGACGAGGTCGGGCTGGACCTGCTGGCCGCGATGTTCGCTGCTGATCCCTTCACCGTATCCGAGCTGGAGGACCGCGACTGGGTTGCACTGGTAAAGCGCGACCTGACGCCGGTTTACGCGGGGCGGTTTGTGGTTTTTGGCCGACATGACAGGGATTCGATACCGTCAAACCTGATCAAAATGGAAATCGAGGCCGCTATGGCGTTCGGCACAGGGCACCACGGAACAACCAAAGGCTGCTTGCTGGCGTTGGACAAGCTGGTGACCCAAGGGATGGTCGCACGAAACGTGGCAGACATCGGTAGCGGCACGGGGGTGCTGGCAATGGCCGCAGCCTCGGTCTGGCCATGCGCTACATTGGCGTGCGACATTGACCCGATTGCAACGGAAACAGCGGCGGCGAATATCAAGGCAAACGGGCTGGGCGGGCGGATTTCTTGTCACACGGCTGTTGGGTTCCGAAATGCCGCCATTCGCAATGCGGCCCCATTCGATCTGGTTTTCGCCAACATTCTGGCGGGGCCGCTGAAACGGCTGGCACCGGATATGGCGAAGCACACCACCCAAGGCTCAATCCTGATCCTGTCGGGAATTTTGAACACACAGGCACTGGGTGTCGAAGCGGTTTACAAAGGCTGGGGTTTTCGGCGATTGGAGCGTCGGGTGATTGGCGAGTGGACCACGCTGACGCTGCGGCGGGGCTAGTTCCGTTAAAAATGGTGCGTGGAGACCACGCACCCTACGGGCACAAAAAAGCCGCCCAAGATGAGCGGCTTTCGGTTGCTAAACTAGCGGGTTTAGTAATGCAGTTTTACGTCGCCTGGTAGAACACCGATGTCTTCCAGCTGGCTGACAGTCAGGGTGCTCAGAACTTTCGCGGTTTTGCGAGCGGCATTCCACTCGGAAAGGTTGGCGATGCTTGCATCAATGAAGTTTACAACGTTGAGGGAAAATACAGCCCCGAATGGGGTTGGGCTGGCGGTTTCGATATACATAGTCATTGGGGCTCTCCATAATCTTGTTTGAACCAACGTTATCGCTGGTTACAATTCGCATGTAGGCTCGTTTATACGCGTCTACAATTGACAAGATTGCATGTCCCATATGCGCTTCTTGCATGACTGAATCAAAGGCGTCGGTTTCAGGATATTCAGCGTCGAATTTCACCGTTTTCAATCTGTGCTTGGCAGATGTTCCCGTTTCGTGCTAACTGGTGTTAACGAATAAATTTGAGGGATACAGGCAAAATGCGTGTTATCGGTATTGATCCTGGGCTGCGGCGCATGGGTTGGGGGATTGTGGACGTTGAGGGCTCGAAGATCAGCCATGTTGCGAACGGCACTTGTGTGTCGGTTGGCGATGATCTGGCCTATCGGTTGAGCAGTCTGTTTGACCAGTTACAGGCGGTGTTTCGCGAGTTCGCACCGGAAACGGCGGCGGTTGAGAAAACTTTCGTGAACAAGGACGGGGCTGGTACGCTAAAGCTGGGTCAGGCGCGGGGAATCGCGATGCTGGTGCCGGCGCTAGCGGGGCTGGTGGTGGCGGAATATGCGCCAAACTCGGTCAAGAAGACTGTGGTCGGTGTGGGCCATGCGGACAAGAAGCAGGTGGAGCATATGGTGCGAATGCAGATGCCCGGGATCAAGATCAACGGGCCGGATGCGTCGGACGCTTTGGCGATTGCCATGTGCCATGCACATCATGCAAGGTTTGCCGGACGACTGGAAGAAGCCATAAAGAGGGCAGACTTATGATTGGTAAAGTTACAGGCCGGATGGATTATCGCAACGCCGACCACGTGTTGATCGACACGGGCAGTGTTGGTTATATCGTCTATTGCTCGGAGCGCACGCTGGCGCTGATGCCTGCGGTGGGGGGCATGGTCTCGCTTTATACCGAGATGGTCGTGCGGCAGGATTTGTTGCAGCTTTACGGTTTCCCGACAATTGCGGAACGCGAGTGGCATCGGCTGCTGACCTCTGTTCAAGGGGTTGGGGCGAAGGCCGCGTTGGCTATTTTGGGGACGCTTGGAACCGAAGGTACGGGCCGCGCGATTACATTGGGAGACATGACCGCCATCAAGGCGGCACCCGGGATTGGTCCGAAGATCGCGCAACGGGTGGTTAACGAATTGAGGGACAAAGCCCCTGCAATCATGGCACTTGGTGCATCGGGAACGCAGGCGGCAGAGCCTGACGATGATTTGGTGATCGAGCCGGTTAAGCCGAAATCCGTGGCCCCTGCCCCACAAGACGGAAGTGCCGCGGCCCAAGCCGACGCGCTTTCGGCGCTGGTGAATTTGGGATACGGCACGGGCGACGCTGCTGGTGCTGTGGCCGAGGCTTCGGGCACAGACCCCGAAGCGGATTCATCTGCGCTAATCCACGCGGCCCTGCGGATTTTGGCACCGAAGGGGTAGACTATGGAACTTCTTGATATCCTGAAAATCCACGGCCTCGACCCAAAGAACATTGCTGTAGTCATGCACTCCCCCAAAAAACCGGAACATAGGCGAATGCTGCCCGCAATCGTTAATGAAAATGAACCAGTTTTTGACGCGTACCAGAGCGTGCACTCAACGTCTAAGGCGCGAACTATCAAGAAAAGGAAATTTCAGCTTTCTTTTGTCAACATCGGCAATAATCGTCAGCTTTTTGTCGGATTATACGAAGTATTGGGATGGGAAGAACAGCCCAAGGCGTTTTTTGATAAACGACCCGCATATCGAGAGATCGCTAGGTTGGAGGGTTTTTATTATAGCGATTTGTGCAAGGATTTTGAAAGCAACACAAAGAATGTTTTTAATTTACGCAAGAAAGACGCGCTCAAAGAATATCGTGGCAGATTGGTTATAAAACAACCAAAAGCACGAAATTTTATTCGACTTGCTGAAAACATGAAAACAGAAGTGCTCGCAATATACGAATCTAATCAGCTTTCGCCGACTCCACCAGACTGGCACAGTTTTATTCTTGGCGAGGCCGAACTCAAAATCCTTCCAAAAGCTTGGGCAAGTCGATTGCGCGAATGGCGAGGGGTTTATCTGATAGTCGATGAAAGCGATGGTGCGCGGTATGTTGGCTCGGCTTATGGTGAGGAAAACCTGTTAGGCCGATGGCAGGCACATGTCGCCGGTGAACAAGGCGTCACAAAACATCTATCTGACCGTAATCCGGTAAATTTTCGATTTTCCATATTGCAACTATTAGCCCCTGACGCGGAGCCAAGCGATGTAATTAACATTGAGCATAACTGGATGAATCGTCTCCATACTCGTGAATTTGGATTAAATACATGACCGAACCCGACCAAGACCTTAGCCCTGAGGAGCGCCCCGGCGATGCGGACCGAGCATTACGCCCCCAGACGTTGGACGACTTCATCGGCCAGCGCGAGGCACGGGCGAATTTGCGGGTGTTTATCAAAAGCGCCAAGATGCGGGGGCAAGCCATGGACCACACGCTGTTCTATGGCCCTCCGGGGTTGGGAAAGACGACGCTGGCGCAAATTATGGCGCGGGAGCTGGGGGTGAACTTTCGCATGACTTCAGGGCCGGTGCTGGCGAAGGCTGGTGATTTGGCGGCTATTTTGACGAACCTCGATGAACGCGACGTGCTGTTCATCGACGAAATCCACCGCATGAATCCGGCGGTTGAAGAAATACTATATCCCGCGTTGGAAGACTTCGAGTTGGACCTCGTGATTGGCGAGGGGCCAGCCGCGCGGACCGTGCGGATTGATTTGCAGCCGTTCACTTTGATCGGGGCAACGACACGGCTGGGCCTGCTGACGACGCCACTGCGGGACCGTTTCGGCATTCCAACACGGCTGGAGTTTTACGACGTGGATGAGCTGGTGCAGATCGTCGATCGCGGTTCCCGCTTGATGAACGCCCAAGCCGACGCAGGTGGTGCGCTGGAAATTGCCAAACGATCGCGCGGGACGCCTCGGATTGCGGGACGCTTGTTGCGTCGCGTCGTGGATTTCGCGATTGTCGAGGGGGACGGCAAGGTTACCGCCGCACTTGCAGACATGGCTCTAACGCGGCTGGGCGTGGATCATCTGGGGCTGGATTCCGCAGATCGGCGGTATCTGCGCCTGCTGGCCGACAATTACGGCGGCGGGCCAGTCGGTGTTGAAACCATAGCTGCGGCGTTATCGGAGGCCCGCGACGCCATTGAAGAGGTCATCGAACCTTTCCTCTTGCAGCAAGGCCTGATAATGCGAACGCCACGCGGGCGGATGCTGGCACCCAAGGCCTGGAAACATCTAGGTCTGGACGCACCAAGGACGCCCGATGAAATGGGATTGTTTGAGGATTAGAACCCGATTTAATTGGGCTTTATGTCAATATATTACGTACAAACAATCCCCACTGAAGGCATTTATCATTTTGGAAACCATTGACATCACGCGCCCCCATTGACCACAGTACAGGCTTATTAAAGTTCAATACGGGAAAATTTATTATGAATAAAAAAATCATTTCCACACTTTTCGGCGCGTCAGCCCTTCTGCTGTCGGGCTGCATCGACACAACCAGCGGCGGTGCTGTATCTCCAAATGATCGTCTCTACCAACAACTCTCAGAAGTCATTTCTGATCCAGAAATTCTTATCTATCTTGTTGAAGAAGCGAAAGCGGCGAGAGTTGCAAATATATATGCTGTTAGTTCAGCCAAAATCGCGAGTGTTTGTTCAACAAAAGCCGCTTATGGCTGCGCGCCATTTACTGAAACGCGCCGAAACGGCGTGACGCGCCAGCGCGGCGAGGTATATCTCAACGCGGACATGGCTGGCGGAACCGGCGTTATGAATATTACGCATGAAATCGCGCATATCGCTGCGTCTAGAAAAAGGTGCTACGGCCATGGGGATACTTGGCTCGAATATTTGATGGGTATGGCGGAGCGGTTTGAAGAACGCTTCCCGGGCGCGCGTTGGGGGCGTTCCGATCCTACCAACAGTGTTGAGCGGAAATACCAAAGATTCGCAGCGGAAATACCTACTACGTGCTGATTTGGACGGCGAGTTGGTGGGCGCGGAAGTCTATGCCTTCACGGCAATCGAACCCTTCCAAAATGTTAACCGTACTATCTGGTCCAAAATATCGCACCGGAATATTTGCTCACAAGGTTGTTTTGCTGCCACCCATCCTTTAGATCGGACAAAACTCGATTGAAGTATGTCAGATGCCCAATACCCTAACCGCTGCCGAAATCGAGAGTATGTTCACCAACAACGGCCGCTATATTTTTGCCCGTTGGGGCCGCCCTATCGCGCCCGTGGTGTTTGGTACGGATGATGAATCGCTCGATGTGTTCAAGGATGCTTTTGCAACGGTGGCCAGCCTCGGCGATATGCATCTGGCGGAAAACGATCCGGAACTCGGGGCGAATTTTCTGGTGTTCCTGTGCAATGACTGGTCCGAAATCAAGGAAGTCCCTAATCTGAACCGCCTGCTCGCCAATATCGACGATCTGGTAGTCGAGCTGGATCGCACCGGCGCCAACCAGTATCGCAGCTTTGCTTTTGACCCCACAGGGGCGATAAAACTTTGTGTGTTGCTGCTGAAATACGACGATGACATGGCGCAGATTTCCGCGCAGGCCTTAGCGACTGGACAGATGGCGCAGGCGATGTTGTCGTGGTCGCCTTCGGCATTCCTCGAAAAAAGCCCGATCGGGATTATCGAGGCGAACAACATGGCGATCGTGCGCCCCTCTGTTGCGGCCCTGATACGGGCGGCATATGACAAGACAATGCCGGATACCTCTGGCGATATCAGCCATGCGCTAAGGCTGGAAACGCGGGTGGTGCAGTTGATGGGCGGCGAAAGTTAACGCATACTGGCCCCTATGGGTAAGAATTCCGAAATTCACGCTGGCGGATGCCTTTGCGGCAACATCCGGTACACAGTCACCGGAGCGCCGGTGGTTGTCGCCCATTGCCATTGCAAAGATTGCCAGCGGGCCAGCGGTGCCGGACACACAACCGGCGCGATGTTTGCCACGGCGCAATTTGAAATCACCGGCAACCTCGCCGAGTATTCGCTTAAATCAAATGCTGGCAATCAGGTGACAAAAGTATTTTGCCCCATCTGTGGAAGCCCTATTTATGGCCGAAATGACGGCATGGAGAAGTTTGTCACCGTCAGCCTCGGAACTTTGGACGATTCATCCAGGTTTGAACCCGAGGTTGCTATATTCGCCTATAACAAAAAGGCGTGGGACATTATGAGCGACACATTACCGACATTCTTGGCACAACCCGCGTGGTCGCCGGAAAACACCCGTTAAGGCTCATTTTCCAGCCACACTTGCATCACAGTCTCGCGGAACTCCGCATAGGCCAGATCAAAAGAGCGACGGGCGGTTTTCCATTCTTCCCGGGTCATCTGGCGGTAATCCGTTTCAAACACCGACTCGCGGGACGCATCTGGCTGGTCGAGAAGCTCGGTCCATTCAAGCGGGTGCGCGGCTAAATCCGCACCGTAGCCGTTTTGATACGCGGCTTGCGTTGCAAGGTGTTGCGCGTCCGAGGACATGAACTTGGTTAACAACACCCTAAGAGCCGCGAAATCCGTCTTGATTTCACCAGACGCTCGCGCAAGCTGGCGAAGGAAGGCCGCGGTGCTTTCAAATTCGGAATACGTCGGGCCAGTGGGAACATAAAGTATATCCGCCGCAAAAAACGCGTTCAGGGCCTTTTGGTCAATCGCGGGCGGGCAATCGAACAGGATTATGTCGTATTGATCATGGGGCAGCGCGTTCAGATATCGGTCAACCGCTGCGTAATAATCCCACTTCGGATCCAGCTTGCGGAATTTAGCCAGCGCGAATTCCGCAAATGCCGTTTCAGCGCTGGCGGGGATAATATCGATGGTCGGCCAGCAGGTGTTATGGATGAAATCCTGCGCTCGCAAGGCCCCGATGGATTGCACCTGCTCGGGCATATTTTCGGTCGAATTTTGGTAGAGATCACGGCAAATAACCCCCCACAAGGTGTGTGATGCATCAACATCGCGCAACCCCATCGCCTGTGTCAGCACCGCCGTTGTATCAAAATCCACGACCAAAACGCGGTAACCATCAAGGGCTGCGCTGTGGGCAAAATGCTGGGCGAGCGTTGTTTTTCCGCCTCCAGCTTTGAAATTTGCAACCGCCGTGCGAATGGCCCGACCTTTGGGGCGTTCTGGCAGCAAGAGCCGCCCACGGAATTTAATGCGACGCCGAAGCTCGTTCACTTCAGTCAACGTGAACCAGCGCTGTCGACCATCGGCGGCAACCTCGCCTTGTGGAAGCGTAGGGTTGTCCGCCAGTTTTTTGCGCAACGTGTCGGGCGGGATTTTCAGCATGAACTGGCAAATTTCCCAGATCGAGAAGCTACGCAGTCGCTTATCTCCGCCTTTTTGCAAGGCGATATCGCGAATTTCCGGCAGCCGTTCCAAGCCTCGGCTGCCATCGCTAGAAGATAAGAATGGTCGAGCATATTTTTTTCTCCTGTTATTTCTGTTATTTTGTAATTAACG
>CAKZNY010000209.1 GCA_937132145.1 uncultured Paracoccaceae bacterium
CGTCATGCGCTCGCTGGTGATCAGCTTTGTCATCGCCGCGGCCTCACAACTTGGAGATTTGCTGGAATCGTGGCTGAAACGTCAAAAAGACGTGAAGGATTCCAGTGCCATAATTCCGGGGCATGGCGGCCTGATGGATCGCCTCGACGGGGTGATGGCGGCCGCGCTGGTATTTGCGTTTATTCAGGGCCTCTCCTAAATGCGACGAACGATAAGCATCTTTGGATCGACCGGATCTATCGGGTGTAATACGGTTGATTTACTTCTGCGGCAGGGTGGTGCCGAGGTGTATGACGTTAAGGTTGTGACGGGTTCGCAAAACATTAAATTATTGGCCGAGCAAGCCGTTTCTCTGAAAGCTGACCTTGCGGTGAGTGCCGATGAAAGCCTGCTCACGGCACTAACCGAAGCACTTGCTGGAACCGGTATCGCAGCCACCGCCGGAGCTGCCGCCCTTCGCGATGCCGCCATGATCAACGTTGATTGGGGAATGTCTGCGATCGTAGGCTCTGCGGGCCTTACCCCGACATTGGAATTGGCCAAGCAAGCGGGTGTTTTGGCGCTGGCGAACAAAGAAAGCCTCGTTTGTGCTGGCGAGTTGCTCAAAGCGGCTTGTGCAAAATCCGGGTGCAAACTGGTGCCTGTGGACAGCGAGCACTGTGCGATTTTCCAAGCCTTGGCTGGCGGTAAGAATGGCGACATCTCGCGGATTATTTTAACCGCATCGGGCGGCCCGTTCCTTGACTGGACGTTAGAGGAAATGGCCGATGCAACGCTTGAACAGGCCGTGGCACATCCGAATTGGGATATGGGGCAGCGAATTTCGATAGATTCCGCGACCATGTTCAACAAGGCACTGGAGGTGATCGAGGCGCATCAGTTGTTCGACGTCTCATCCGACCAAATCGAGATCGTCGTGCATCCCCAATCCATCATCCACTCGATGATTGAGTACAATGATTTTTCGCTTATTGCCCAACTGGCCACACCTGACATGCGCGGCGCCATTGGTTTTGCGCTGAATTGGCCCGAACGCCGACCTTTGCCTGTAAAGCAGCTCGATTTCAGCACTATGTCGCGGCTGGATTTTGCAACACCGGACGAGACCCGCTTTCCAGCATTGCGTCTGGCACGCCGTGTCCTTGAAATCGGCGGGCTGGCGGGGGCTGTTTTCAACGCCGCTAAAGAATCCGCACTGGATCGGTTTATTGCGGGCAATATTGGCTTTCTTGACATGGCGCGACTGGTTGAAACCGTACTTGAGGATCTCCATGTTAAGGCAAGTCAAATGAGCAGCCTCGATGGGCTGGAAACCGTTATGTCCATCGACAAAGAGGCGCGCACGCTCGGTCAAAACTGGATGCCAGCATAACTGGCGGAGGCAGCATGGAATTCATCTCGCAAATCCCCGTCTTTGGCGGCTTTATATCCACCACCCTTGCATTCGTCATTGTGCTTGGTGTGGTCGTTTTCGTGCACGAGTACGGACATTACATCGTCGGCCGATGGAGCGGGATACACGCCGAGACGTTCTCGCTAGGGTTCGGGCCAGTGATCTGGTCGCGCACCGATAAACGCGGAACGCAGTGGCAGCTCGCAGCAATCCCGCTTGGCGGATACGTCAAATTCCTCGGGGATCGCGGGGCCGCAAGCGAAACAGATTTCGAAGCATTAGAAGAAATGTCAGAGGCAGAACGCGACCGCAGTTTCCCCTCGGCCCGCTTATATAAACGCGCGTTAACAGTTGCAGCAGGGCCTTTCGCAAACTTCATATTAGCCTCCGTGATCTTCGCGGGG
>CAKZNY010000210.1 GCA_937132145.1 uncultured Paracoccaceae bacterium
TCTTAGCCGGTATGTGGACATGATTATGATCCGCACCTTCGATGAATCCACTCTGCTGGAGATGGCCGAACACGCTACGGTTCCGGTCATCAACGGCCTGACGGATCGCACGCATCCTTGCCAGATTATGGCGGATGTTATGACGTTCGAGGAACACCACGGGCCGATTAAAGGCAAGAAGGTTGTCTGGGCAGGGGATGGAAATAACGTCTGCGCCAGCTTCTTGCATGCGGCGGGGCAGTTCGGGTTTGATTTGACGTTCACGGGGCCGGAAAGCCTTGATCCTGAACAGGAATTTGTTGATTTGGCGCGCTCCAAAGGGTCCACGATTACCATTGAACGGGACGTTGAAAAGGCGGTTCAAGGTGCGGATTTGATTGTTGCGGATACGTGGGTTTCGATGCATGACGACAAGGCCTCGGCCAAGCATAATTTGTTGCAACCTTATCAGGTGAACGAGGCGTTAATGGCCGGTGCTAAGGATGATGCGCTGTTCATGCACTGCCTGCCAGCCTATCGCGAGCAGGAGGTCACATCCGAGGTTCTTGATGGCCCGCAATCGGTGGTTTTTGACGAGGCCGAAAACCGCCTTCATGCCCAGAAAGCGATCATGCGCTGGTGTCTGGGGAAGTAGATTTCAGGCGTTAACCTTTGGGCTAAATCGCGAAAATTGCGTGTGCACAATGCGTGCACAACCCGTACACAACGCGTATGTACGATTTCGCGCGCAAATTTGTTAACCTTTTGGACGGAAGGTAAAATCTGAATATGCGTATTGCAATCTATAACACCAACCCGACGGCCAAGAATGCCGATCCGAGTGGCGACCATTACGGCCTGATGTTCGAGGATATGTTACGCCCCCAAATGCCCGACGCAATCTTCGTGCATTTCGATGTTGTGCTGGGGGTGTTTCCCGATAACCCCACGGAATTCGACGCGGTTATCATTACCGGATCGTCGGCTTTTGTTACGGACGGTTCAGCGTGGATCGAAACGCTGTTCTCGCATATTCGGGCAATCGACAAAGCTGGAACCAAGTTGTTCGCGGTGTGTTTCGGGCATCAGGCGGTCGCGATGGCGTTGGGCGGTAAGGTTGAGCGACGGGATATCGTGCTGGGGGTTCCTGAATGCGACGTGACGGTGCTCAAAGACTGGATGCAGCCTCGGGCAAATTCGATACGACTATTTGGCGGGAATTTTCAACAAGTGGTCGAAGTGCCGGACACGCTAGAGGTGGTGGCTTCACACCCCGATTGCCCGATTGCAATGATGGTGAAGGGGCAACACCTGATGGCAGTGCAATTCCATCCGGAGTTTTCAGCAGAATATATGCATCGGTATGTTGACCAGATTTCAGACGATATCAGCGTTGAACGCGCGACTGTGGCGCGGCAAGAATTCGAGGCGGGTGCCGATGGCGCGTTGTTTGCAAAATGGGCGGCAGGGTTTTTGATTGGTTAGGGAATGGTGCGTGGGGACCACGCACCCTACGGGTTACGTCTGGTTTGCGGCGGAGGAATTGCGTCTAAAAAGGCGG
>CAKZNY010000211.1 GCA_937132145.1 uncultured Paracoccaceae bacterium
CATCGTTTATCTCCCATCATATAGCCAGCTACATATCCAAGCCCCGAAAGGCCACCAAGCACGGCTGTCATTCGTAAAATCTGAGAAACCCTCCAAGAGAGATAGTCCACCCCGCCCCACGTTATAAAATCTACAAGCACGACTGCTATCATGCCAACAAGCAGCCCCACCACCGCGCAACCCAAAACAATGCCTATACTCTGCATTAAAAGTTTCATATCAATTCTCCTCTTTTTCTGGTACGAAGTCAGCCCAGGGCTTTACAGAGGGTGTTGTAACACGTTCAGGGAAGTGTTCGTCAACATATGCTTTTAGTTTCCTCACCGTGGCCCTTGAAGGTATTCGTCTGTCAGCCCTGAGTGTCTTTACCCCCAAACCGCCGTAGTCACGGTAGGGGTATCTATAGACATAGCCATATGCGTAAGGATAATTAGCAACCCAGATGTCTATGTTCCCTGCGGTTACGGTAAGCCCCTCGCGGCTAGTGATGTAGTCGTTGTCGATTATTTCATTGAGTAGAATATCCCACTCCTTGTCGTATTTGTAATTTCGCTCCCAGCTATAAGGCTGCATTACCGTGCTGAACGCCTCGGTGAGCACGGTCTGCTTGGGTGGGGACGCGGCAACTACAACCACACCCACAAAAACGATTACAAAGGCTGCCCGTAGCAGGGTTACAAGTGTTGGGGCTCTATAAGTCATTATCCTTCTCCTTTTGATCTACGTTATACTATTTATTCCACTTACGCAAGGTTCCATTGCTCAGGTCGTTTCCAAACACAGACCAGCCAATGCTTCCCGTGGTTGCCGACAGGCTTGGTAAGCCGCAATTATCATCAACCCATTGGTTCGCGGATACGCTTTGAACGCCGTTTATATCCACAGGTGAATGGAACCATAACTCGCCACGATTTTCCCATTCATAGTCTCCGCACACCACGACAAACGCCGCCGCCGATACGCATTGATAAACGCAAATAACCTTAACGTCAAGCGGCTCAAGTATGCTGATGATATTTCGCGCCTCATCGAAATAGCCGCCGCCGCTATGCACAAATACAACCCCGATGGTCTGAGTGGTTATCAACTGCTTGGCCACACTAAACCACGACATTTCAGTTATGGTGATGCTGTTCTGACTTCGTACGGCTGGCGCACATGCCGTCACAACAGCTAGTAGTATTACAAGGGCGAGTTTCATTCTTCCTTCTCTATTAATGACTGAAGCCCAGTAACTATCACCAACGACAAGGGTATTCTTTTCTCGTCAGGTATAGTTATAGTTATGCCACGCTCCGAGGTTTTCCTTGTCTCAAACAACAACTCCGCAAGGTCGGCAATGTCGCTGATTTCAAAGTCGGTAAGCATTGGCTTTTCGTCCATGTCCAGCATTTTTTCAATGTCATAGGTCATATCAAAAACCCCAATGGTAGCGCGAATGCCATGAACCATAGGAACAGGGCTAGACCCGCGATGACAAGATAGTGTTTCATTCTGTAACCTCGCTCGGAAAGTACGAACCAACATCTTTGCCAATGATGGTGAACGCCTGACGAACAAGACAACGTGCGATACTGCGCTGTGCCTTATTGCAGGTCCATTCGATAGTGTTTGAGGCTTCCCTGTCAAAGAGGGCGGGGCGTAACTCCCGTAAGAGCCTGTCAACGGATTGATCCATATGTGTCATAACATCCTCTCTTTCACTATCAACTTAGCATTGCTGATTACCAATTACAAGCCCTTTTATTTATATACAGCCAAACGTACACAAAGTAGTTTGTGATCGTTATTTCACGTTTTAGCGTTAACAAACCCTAAAGATCAGTATTCCATCTGTCGCCGTAAATGTCCTGCAATGTCTGCGGGATTAGCGCGTAGTCTTTGCAGTTCCGGTCTTCCCAGCTTGACTTGCCGTTGTGAAACGCTTCTGGTCCTGTCTGGTGGCATTCTTTGCATAGCGGTATCGTGGCAAAATCATTGGATCGAGGGCGACCCAAGGAATCGGACCGGACATGGTGCGCGTCACTTGGCCCCCAACGCCCACAGATCGCACAG
This sequence comes from uncultured Paracoccaceae bacterium, assembly GCA_937132145.1. Taxonomy (GTDB): domain Bacteria; phylum Pseudomonadota; class Alphaproteobacteria; order Rhodobacterales; family Rhodobacteraceae; genus NORP23. Next base: position 2,056 of record CAKZNY010000211.1, read on the forward strand.
GGAAGGCTCTTGACCTCGCCTAGATGTGCGTGGGCTTTATGCGTCCTAACGCGGCGCATGGTGCGCTTCATGCCAGTTCTGACCTTCTTGCGTTTGATTGGTTTAGGGTCCATCATTAAACCGCACCTCGTTCTCAGCCCCGTAACAGGCCATAAATTCCATTAACTCGCCCATTTGTTCTTTCGTTAGCCTAGATGATCGAAACCCAATCGGGAACGGCTCGCCGGATAGCCCCGTGATAAACTGCACCTCGTATCCGCAAGCGTTCATCATCAACAGCTTCCACATGTCGGCTGAATACTTGCGCCCGTTGTGTTTAACCTGCGCGGCTATATCAGAGAGCATAGCCCACATTCTATCGTTTTGCGAGATTGTCCGGCCCGGCTTCTTGAATGTCACAACGGTATCAGGCGGCGCTAAATCAATCCAGTTATGCGCCGTTTTTATGTTGAGTTCAGTTCGAAGGATTAATGTGGCTGGCATAATTCACCCTTTCGTTTATCCTTTACAGTGACAGATTTTCACGCGCACAGTTTCAAATTCATGCTCGTTGTTTGATGGTGGCAAAAATCCCTTCTG
>CAKZNY010000212.1 GCA_937132145.1 uncultured Paracoccaceae bacterium
GTTTCTTATGCCCGCGAAGGGTTTGGGGCGACGTTGACTGTGCTAACCGATGGTGCGCGGGCACCTGAATTACAGATGATGCTGCCAGAACTTAAAGATAAGGTTAACGCTTGTTACGGCTACACCGCGATTTCACGTATTCGGATCACCCAGACGGGGGAAGCCGGTTTTGCTGAACATGCGGCGACTTTCGCCCATAAACCTGCGGCACCCAAGGCTCTTTCGGCCGCGCAAGCAGCAGATCTGACCGCCTCGCTGGCCCCTGTCACGGATGACCGGTTACGGGCTGCTCTGGAAAGCCTGGGTAGGAACGTATTAAATAAACGATAACGGTTTCAGAAGGAAAAATTATGACTGAAAAACTAAGCCTGACCCGCCGCGCGGCCCTTGCCATGATGGGGGGCACTGCCGCTTTTAGTGCAATGCCAGCGTTCGGACAAACCGACGAGGCCGTGGTGATTGAGGAAATGGCTTTCGGGGCCGAAGATGCGCCGATTACGTTGATCGAGTACGCCTCGTTCACGTGTCCGCACTGCAAAAACTTCCATGCCGACGTGCTGCCTTTGATTGTTGAAAATTATATCGATACCGGCAAGGTTCGCCTGATTTACCGTGGCATCTACTTTGACCGCCTCGGTCTGTGGGCCGACATGCTGGCGCGTTGTGGTGGGCCGGATCGCTACTTCGGGATCGCTAACATGATCTATGAAAAGCAAAGCGAGTGGACTTCGGCGCAAAGCTCGGTTGGTGTGGTGGAGAACCTCTATGCAATCGGGCGTTTGGCTGGGCTGAACCAAGAGGATATGGAGGCCTGCATGCAAGACAACGAAACCGCGCAGGCGATGGTGAAAATTTCTACCGAGAATTCCGCAGCCGATGGAATTGATTCGACCCCGACATTCGTAATTAACGGTCGAACCGTCGCGAACATGGCGTATTCGGGTTTTGTGGACGAATTCGAACGCATTCTGGCGGAATAAAACTTACGCGTCGGGTGGTTGACCATTCTGCTCGGCGCGTCTTCGTTTAATCAAAACATCCTCTTTCAGCGCCTTTTTAAGCAGAATTTCCAACGCCTGCACCTTGGCGAGCGATTTTACGGCAATCTGGCGCGCGGCTTCTTTGTCGCTCGACGCTTCCAGATGCTGCGCTTCCAGTTTGCTGGCCTCCCCCTCCGCCCAGCGTTGCCAAAGGGCGATAGCGTTGAAGTTGCTGCCAGAAGCCAAGCTATGTTGACGTTTGTCGGCCTCCAGTACGCTGATTTTGGTCAGCGTATCTTCAAGCTTATCGCATGCTTTGGCATAGATGGTTATGTCACGGGTCTTGCCATGCTCGGCGAGCGATATAAGTTTTCGAACTTCGGTCGGGGTCAAAATGTTCTTCTTTCTCTGGCTTTTTTGCGCATGATTTCGGCGAACCGCAGGGCGGCGGCGATGGCGCGGTATTGCTCGGGCGGGATTTCGCGACCCACCTTGACCGTTGCGTGGATTGCGCGGGCGGTTGGCGGGTCGCTGTGGATTGGCACACCGGCCTCGCTGGCGATTTCCCGAATACGGGCGGCAACTTCGTCTTCGCCTTTGGCAACGCAAACGGGGGCGGATCCCTTCTTTTTGCTCCACTTCAGGGCGACCGCGTAATGGGTCGGGTTGACGATGATCACGTCTGCTTTGGGAACGTCTAGCATCATCCGGTTGGTCGCAATTTCACGCCCGCGCTGGCGACGCTGGGCTTTGGTGTGGGGATCACCCTCGGCCGCTTTGCCCTCGTCTTTCAGGTCTTGAAAGGACATCCGCAGTTTTTTCTGGTGGTTGAATTTCTGCCACAAAAGGTCCGCAACCCCGACGAGGACCGCAAGGACGCAGATGCTTATTAGCAGATCAACCAGTACCTCCATCATCATACCAGCCATGGCGACGGGCGAGGATCGGGTGAGGCCGATGATCTCGTCAAACTTGCCGCGCAGATAGAAAAACACAACCAAACCAACGGCGAACATTTTTATGAAAGTTTTTGCGAACTCGACCAGACCGGATGTGCCGAATTTGTTTTTCGCCCCTGCGATGGGCGATATACGGTTAAGTTTCACGGCGAGCTTGCTGGGTGCAACGATGATCGCTTGTTGGCCGATTAATGACAGGATTGCCGCCGCGAAGGGCAGGGCGAACAGGGGCGCGAGAGGGGCAATAATTGACAGTACGATGGAGCCTGTCAGGCGCAGCCCCCCGGGGCCGAGAATTTTGTCGAGAAGCAAATCCGGAGAGGACAGGAATATGGTTAACTTGCTGGCCGCGAGGCCAATGGCCGTGCCGCCAGTGGCCATAATGGCGATCAGGAAACCCAGATAAACCATCGCGACAGTCAGATCGTTCGACTTGGCAATGTCACCTTTCTTGCGAGCATCCTCTAGTTTTTTCGGGGTTGGGTCGTGGGTCTTTTCGCCACTGTCATCATCACCCGCCATCAGGGCATGCCCAGCGGATTTGCCAGAACAAAGTCCATGTTGCTGTTCCAGAAATCAAGCAAAACCGGCGAGGCAAGCAGCAACAACAGAATCGCGCCAGCGGTAATCGCGGGTGCGCCAATGAAGGCGACCATCAAGGACGGCATCGCGCGGTTGATGGCGCCAAGGCCGATATTATACGCGAAGGATGCCACGACAAACGGGGATGCCAGCGTCAGCGCTAGGGCGAAGGCCGAGGCGACGTGGGCCGTGCCCCATTCGGCGACGTCTCGTCCGACGGGGAAAAATCCGGGTGGCATTATTTCGTAAGACGAGATCATCGCGAGGGCCGCTTTGACGTGCAGGCCGGACACCAACACCAGCGTCAAGCCGGCCATTACGAGGATGTTACCGATTGCCGGCATCGGGTCCGGTGTTGCGCCTGCGCCAGCGACCTGCGCGATGGACGCGCTTTGCGCTGCGATGGATCCGGCCAGTTGCAGGGCCATGACGATCAGGCGGATGGAGATGCCGATCATGAAGCCTACGGCGGTTTCAGTTAGCATTAACATTGGCATGTCTTGAAGGGAGATGTTGAAACTTGGGGCAACCACCGGCCAAACGATGGCTGTGAATGCGAGGGCGACCAGCAGACGCACGCGCATCGGGATGCTTTGCTCGCCAAATCCTGGCAGCAGGGCGGTGACGGCCCCCACGCGCATTAGGACGAGGAATGCGCTGACCATTGCGGGTTCGCTGAAGTCCAGTATCTGGGCGAGGGCCTCCAAATCTAGGCGACGCCAACGAGCGAGGGTTTGGAGTTTGTACCTATTTCCTCGAAAGAAAACACAGGGTTACGGATGCCTTTGGACATTAGAACCGTTTGCAAGAACCGGCGGCGACGGGTGGAGGTGACAATGGCTGGATAGCGCCCGTTTTCACTGGCTTTGCCAATTTTTTCTGCGACCGAGGCGGCCAGACGATTGAAATCGTCTGGCGGTAGTGCCACATCGATAGCTCCGTTTTCACCGTCAAGCTGATGCTTTTGAAACAGTTCCTCCCATTCAGGAGACAGCTGGATCAGGGGCAGCGCGCCGTCGTCTTCTTGCAGTTCCGCAACGATTTGGAAGCCGAGGCGGTGCCGGACATGTTCGGTGATGGTTTCGACACCTTTCAGGTAACCTTGCACCTCGGCAATAGATTCCAGAATTAGGGGGAGGTTTCGAATCGAGACGCGCTCTTCAAGCAGAAGGCGTAATACGGCGTGCAGGATATCGACGGGGACTTTGTCGGGCACCAGTTCGTCTAGAACACGACGGTTGGCTTCGGACCGCGCGGGGTCGGTTACGGTTACGAATTCATCCAGTAATTTCCGTAGGGTACGACGCGAGAACAGGCGGGCGAAGTTTTGTTTCAGGACTTCCAGCAAGTGGGTCGCGACCACCTCCGTCGGGGTGACAACGGACATGCCGAGAAGCGAGGCTTCTTCTTGTAGCGCTGGCTCGATCCATCTTGCGGGGGCGCCATAAACCGGTTCTTTAACGTCGCGCCCATCGGGGGCCTGTATTGACGTGTCGTTCAGCAAAACCAGTACTTTATCGGTTTCGATGGCCGATTTTGCAACCTCCACGCCCTGAATGCGGATTATGTATTCACCCTTGGCCAGCATGGCGGAATCCGTCAGCCGGATTTCGGGGATAATCAGGCCATAGGTAGACGCAATATGGTTCCGCATATTAACGATGCGCGTGTCCAGACCTGTGGCCGGATCCATGACCGTCGAGACAATGTCGGACGCGAATTCGATATGGATTTCGTCGAGGTCCAACAGGTCCCCAAGCGATTTCTTCGGGGCCGCGCTGGTCGGGACGACTTCTGCCTGTGCGGCTTCCGCCAATACGGCTTGTTTTTTGCGATATGACATCCATGCGCTAACACCAAGAATGGTTGCGGCAAACATGAAGGGGATGAACGGCAGGCCGGGGATTAGCGCGAACATGGTGAGCAATCCGGCGACAGTAGCAAGGGCCGCCGGGTGGCCGCCCAGTTGGCGCATTAACGCCTTGTCGGTCGATCCGTGCGCGCCGCCTTTGGACAGTAACAAAGCCGAGGCGATCGAGATGATTACGGAGGGGATTTGGTTTACCAATCCATCGCCGATGGTTAAAATGGCATAGGATTCAAAGGCTTCGCCGATGGGCATGTCGTGCATAATCAACCCGATGGCCAGCCCCATGACGAGGTTCATCATGGTGATTAGCAGGCCCGCGATTGCATCCCCTTTCACGAATTTCGATGCACCGTCGAGAGAGCCGAAAAACGTA